>CAKARM010000102.1:0-7521 GCA_916720585.1 uncultured Neisseria sp. | reverse complement strand
GAGAATCGTTCTCTTTGAGCTAAGGCGAGGTAACGCCGTACTGGTTTAAAGTTAACCCACTATATGTGCGGGGAACGGCAGTTGTGCATATGTGCAACAGTTTCAAAATTTGCCTGGAAACAGATAAAACGAAAGGTCGTCTGAAACCTTGTTTCGGTTTTCAGACGACCTCGAAGAAACTTAAATCGTTGCTTTAAATTAACGATCGATGTTGACAGGTTCGCAGTTTTTCACGATGAAGCGGTTTTGTGCATCGCTGACGCCCACGACTTCGGAAGTAGTGTGGGTGTTGCGGTCGATGTAACCGGCAGACATAGAGAAGCCGCGTTTGTTGGTGAAGGTAGTGCCGGTGCTGTCAGAGCGGCGTTTGTCAACACGCAGGCTGATTTGTTTGCCGGCTGCATTTGCAGAAGCGCCTACTGCATTGCCTTTACGGTCGAATTCATAAACGACATTCAGTTTTTTACCGTTGTCGCATTTGTAAGGAACATAGCCTGCAGGAGCGGCGGCGGCAGTCATGGAAACACCGGCGGTCAGAACGGCTACAACAGCGGCAGATAAGAGTTTCATCTGGTATTACTCCATAAAGTAAAAAAGAGTGATGTGTGGCGTGGACTATCCGGCGCCATCCTTGCTTTGTTTTGAAAGCAGGACATATTTTATCCGTTCCGAAGAAATATACAATATGCCCATATGCAAAGCTATACAAAGAAATTTTCGGGAAAAGTTATTACGCTTGTACAAATTTTAATAAGGTGAAGTTTCATAATGAAAAAATTACTTACATTACTAATTCTTTCCGCATTTTCATCCGCCTGCTATGCCGCTGCGGCTGACTGGACGCCGTTGTTGGAATCTATGAAGAAAGGCTGCACTGTTGATTTCGATGCCTTGCCTTATGGAAAGTCCGATATCGGCAAACTGCCTGCCCAATACCGCGCCTCCGTTGCCCGCAGCCGGAGCAGGCAGACAGAGTCGGATGGTGAAGCATTAACTATTGAATTGAAAAATTCTGTTGCTTTTGGACAGCCCTTGTCCGCCTTAATCATCGAATCCGGTGAAGGATACGGCCATGTCAAAATGAAGTTTGCCCGAAATGCCGATGTGTCTAAACTTATTCCCTTATTTACCACACCAACCGATAAACGGCACGGTATGTTGGCAGCGGGTAGGGCGCAGAATTTTTGTGTCAAAGGTGCAAACGGGACGTTGAAGCAATACCAATCTTCGCGGCATCACTGGCGCGCCGTTTCGTCCGATGGCCCGTGGCAGGAATTTCGCTACCATCCAAAAGAAAACGTTTTATCCTGCCTGAATTCCGACCATTATGGCGATGAAGTGGAATGCACTAGATAAAACATGAAACCTACGCTGAAAACTTCTCTACTCAAACTTGCTTTGGTCGGCATACTTTTTTATGCCAGCTACAGTTTGTCCAACCATTACGCGGCATCGCTGGCCTATGTGCCGGAAGTCGCTTTTGCGTGGGAGCGCAACATTCCGTTTTGGGAATGGACGATTTTGCCTTATTGGTCGCTGAATCTGATGTATGCAGCGGCGTTTTTCCTTTGCCGAAATGCGCGTGAACAAAACCGCTATGTCGCACGGCTGGTATCAGCGCAAATCGTCGCCACTACTTGCTTTATGTTGTTCCCGCTGCATTTCGGCTGGCCGAAGCCGCCTACCGACGGGCTGTGGGGCGTGATGTTTGATTCATTGGTCGCATTTGACTTGCCGTACAACCAATCGCCGTCACTGCATATTGCGCTGTCTATCATTGTCGGCACGTTTTATTGGACGCGGTTTCCCAAAATCCGTTTGCCGATTTTTCTGTGGCAAAGCCTGATTGCCTTGTCGGTACTGACGACTTACCAACACCATTTTATCGACGTGCCGACCGGCGCACTGCTGGGTTGGCTGGTGTTGTGGGCAATACCGCAACACGGCGTATCGCCTTTCAGACGGCCTTTTGATACTCAAGGCCGTCTGAAAACGAGAGAAGCAAGTTTCCGCGAAGCCAAAACTTCCCCCGCAACACGTTCCCGCGAAATCAAAATCGCCATGCTGTATCTGGCGGGCGCGGTATTATCGGCACTGCCGTCCTTTTTCGGCGGCGCGTGGTTGTGGATGTTGTGGGTCAGCGTGTCGCTATCGGTAGTCGCTTTCGCCTATCTGACCGGCAACGCGGCGGTGTTCCAAAAACAGGCAGACGGCAGGCTGTCGGCGGCGGCAACGATTTTGCTGCTGCCTTATCTGGCGGGCGTGCGGCTGAACATGGCTTATTGGCTGCGCGGCAAGGCGAAGACGGCGCGGGTTCGTAATGATGTGTTGATTGGCAGTATCTCAGGGGTTGCGGAGATTCAGCATTGTGGCGGAGTTTTTGGGAAAAAAACGGCATCTGCTGCGTTAAAAATGCTCGCAAGGTGTTCAACCTTGCTGCGCTTTTTGCCTTGCATCTACCATTTTTTGCCACAAAAATCCGCTTCACAAGCAAAATCTCCGCAACCCCTGGCAATTTCAGACGACCTTCTCGCCGTATTGGACGTATGCGCCGAATATCCCCGCCCCCGTTATCACGGCGCATACCGCGTTCTGCCGCTGCTGGACATGGTTGCGCCGTCTGAAAACGATTTGGTGCAGGCGGCTTCGTTGCTGGAAGCATTGCGCCGGCAACATGGCAAGGTTCTGACCTGTTGCGCGCTGGGCTACGGACGCAGCGCGTCGGTGGTACTCACTTGGCTGCTGGTTTACGGCGGCTGTCGGGATTTGGCACAGGCAACGGCGGAACTGAAACAGGCTCGCCCGCAGACGGTGCTGCCGCCGGAAACGGCAAGGGCGGTAGAAGCGGCGGCAGGTCGTCTGAAAACGAGCGAAGCGAGTTTCTGCGAAGCTAAAATGAACGCAGAGAGTTTCTCCAAAACAAACGAAGCGAGTTTCCGCGACGCTAATCGAGATAGCTAAGATAAGTAGATGAAAAGCCCAAGCTGAGCAAATCATTCTCTATTGAGCTTGTGCAAGGCAATGCAGTCCTAGTTTAAAGTAAATTCAGGATACGACGACTCATATGTACCGCACCCAAAGTAAGGAGGGAATCTTATGACTAAAAGCTACCGCCCCGTTACGTTTTACACTTTATCCCTGCTGATTCCGTGGACATTATGGTTTGCTGCCGCCTACATCAGCCACCGTCCTGATGCTGTTGAGTACCAGTGGGCTCAGGCCACGTTAGGGCTGGCCGGGCTGTTCGCACCCATGCTCGTGGCGGCATTCATGTTGTACAAACAGCCCAAATTATGGACGGACGCGAAACACCGCCTGTTCCGCCTGACAGGTTTTCCCAAGCGATACCTGCTCGCTGCCGCACTGCTCGGTCCGGTTACCTTGGTGCTGGCGCAACTCATTTCCATCGCTTTCGGACACAGTTGGGCGCAGTTTCACATTTCGGGACATCCGTCATTTACGTCCGCCTTGCTGTCGCCATGGTTCATGCTCCTCATTTCGCCTGTTGCCGAAGAATTGGCGTGGCACAGCTATGGCACCGACGCGCTCACGGCACGCAGAAGCCTGTTTGTCGCATCCTTGCTATTTGCCGTGTATTGGGCGTTTTGGCACATGCCGCTTGCCTTCATCAAAGGCTATTATCACAGCCAAATCGTTTCCGAAGGCGCACTCTACACGGTTAATTTCGTGGTCAGCATGTTTGTCTTCGTCCTATTGATGAACTGGTTGTACGCCAAAAGCGGGCGCAGCATCGCCGTGGCGACGATATTCCACCTGTGCGCCAATCTGGGTAACGAGATTTTCGCCACCCACTCCGACAGCAAGGTTATTCAGACGGCCATTTTGTCGGCAGTAGCCATTTATATTTTGATTGCAGAAAAGAATTTGTTTTTAGATAAGCCTGTTCCATCCCGATAACAAATTCAGACGACCCTTGGACATGATATGCCCCGAATGACGGTTTCCATACTAAAAAGGAATGCGAATGGACAATTCCACTGACAGTCTGATTACCGCCCGCCTGCTTGCCACTGCACGCTATACCGCCGTGTTCAACGCCTTGCTATTCGTTTTGTCCGCGCAACGCGGCGGCGTGTGGTCGGCGGTACAGCTTATCTTGGCGGCGGTGCTGTTGTATTACCACATCCGCATCGAATTCGACCGCCGAGTGTTCCAAGATTTTGCCGACGGCCGCTATACGCCCGAAGCCTTTGACCAAACCCTGCGGCAAACCGGCTTGCGCCGTGTTTCAGACGACCCCTCCATGCCGCAGCGTGTGGCGGGCGCGCTTGCCTTGTGGCGTAAAAGCCTTTACCTGACTGCTGCGCAAGCGGCAGTTTTCCTTATCCAAATCCTCTGATGTCATGAAAAATTTTCTTAAAAAACAACTTGCATGGCTGACCGACCAAGCATTGTGCCTGTCGGTATCCTTCCTTACCGGCGTCCGCCCCAAAAGCCCGCGCGAGCTGGCGTTCAATCCGCAGCAGAAAGTGTATTACGCCAATCACGGCAGCCACGGCGATTTTTTGCTGGTGTGGATTTCCCTGCCGCGCCGCTGGCGGCTTTCGACGCGTCCCGTTGCCGGCTCGGATTACTGGCTGACCAACAAACTCAAGCGTTTCATCATCCAAAACGTCTTCAACGCGCTCTTGATTCCGCGCCACAGCGACAATCCGCAGTCGATTACCGAACAGATGAACCACGCGCTCCAAGCGGGCGATTCGCTGATTATCTTCCCCGAAGGCACACGCAATACGGATGAAAACGAAATCCTGCTCCCCTTCAAATCAGGCATTTACCATTTGGCAAAGAGTAAGCCCGACACCGAGTTTGTGCCGATATGGATAGACAACATCAACCGCGTCCTGCCTAAAGGCAAAGTGTTGCCCGTGCCGTTGTTGTGCGAAGTCCACATCGGCGAACCGCTGACCCTGCGCGAAGGTGAAGACAAAGACACTTTCCTGACACGCACCCGCGAAGCCTTGCTGGCATTGAGGTCGTCTGAAAACGAGTGTAACGAGTTTCGCCAAAACGAACGAAGTGAGTTTCGCCAAAACGAGTGCAACGAGTCTCAACAAAACAAAGGAGCTGCATCGTGAGCTTTGTTAACACGTCCAGCCAAATCATTACCGAACAAACCACCGCCCATCTGACCCCGCAGGCAGGCTATATCTTTACCGGCGTCTTTGCCATATTGATTTTCGCCAGCGTCGTCGGGCAATGGCTGAAACGCAAAAACGGCGCAGACAATGCCACCATCTCCAATCTCAATGCCCGCATCTACGCTTGGTGGCTGATGACGCTGGTGCTGTTGGTCGCATTTTGGTTCGGCAAAACGGGGACGGTGGCGCTGTTTTTCCTGATTTCGTTTGCCGCCTTGCGCGAATTTATGACTCTTGTCTATCGCCGCCGTAGCGATTATTACAGCATGGTGGTGTGTTTCTACCTGCTGCTGCCGGTGCAATATTATTTCGTCTATGACGGCTGGTATGGCATGTTCAGCATTTTCATCCCCGTGTACGGTTTTTTGGTATTGCCGATTATCGCCAGCCTGAGCGGTCAAACCGCCCATTTCCTCGAACGCGCCGCCAAAACTCAGTGGATGTCGATGATCTGCATCTTCTGCCTTTCACACGTTCCCGCCTTGATGTTCCTGAACTTGGACGATTTCGACAGCAGCGGCAATATCCTGTTGCTGATGTTTCTGATTTTCGTGGTGCAGGCTTCGGACGTGTTGCAATACGTTTGGGGCAAACTGGTCGGCGGTGCCAAAATCATGCCCTCGCTTTCCCCGTCTAAAACCATATCCGGCACGGTCGGCGGCATTTTGTCCGCCACCGCGCTCGCCGCGCTGCTGTCGCCGATAACGCCGTTTAGCCACGGCCAAGCCGCCGCTATCGGTTTCGTCATCTGCCTGATGGGTTTCTTCGGCGGGCTGGTGATGTCCGCCATCAAACGCGACTACGGCGTCAAAGATTGGGGCAACATGATACGCGGCCACGGCGGTATGCTCGACCGTGTAGATTCCATCTGCTTCGCCGCTCCAGTGTTCTTCCACATTGTCCGGTATTATTGGAACGGTTGAATCTGCTGTTGATCGTTCTGCTTGAAGCCATGCAAAAAGGTCGTCTGAAAACCGTTTTCAGACGACCTTTTGTCTTTGTTACACACTATTTCACAATATCCGACAGCGGCCAGCGCGGTTTGACGTTGAACGCGCCGACGGGCTGCCGCTCCTGCAACCTCATCGCGCCGGCGAAGGCAATCATCGCGCCGTTGTCGGTGCAGTATTCCATGGGCGGGAAGCAGACTTTGATTTTTTCTTCCTTAGATTTGGGTTTGCCTTTTTCAGACGGCTTTTTGACGCTCAGGCGGGAAAATTCGTCGCGCAGCTTCCAGTTTGCACCGACGCCGCCTGCGACGACCAAAGTTCTGAATCCGGTATCCAACAAGGCTTTTTTGGCTTTGGCGGCGAGAACGTCAATCACCGCGTCTTGAAACGCGCGGCAGATGTCGTTGCGCGTTTGCTCGGGAATTTCGCCTCCGTTTTCGGCACGGACTTTTTCGACGGCGGTCAGCACGGCGGTTTTCAAACCGGAAAAGCTCATCTGCAAATCGTGCGAATGGAGCATGGGGCGCGGGAACGAGAAGGCATCGGGGTTGCCCAGCTTTGCGAGTTCGGACAGTTTCGCTCCGCCGGGGTAGGGCAGCCCTAAGAGTTTGGCGGTTTTGTCGAACGCCTCGCCCGCCGCATCGTCGACGCTTTCGCCCATCAGCGTGTAGTCGCCGATGCCGCGTACTGCCATAAACTGCGTATGCCCGCCCGAAACCAGCAGGGCGACGAACGGAAATTCGGGTTTGTCGTCCGCCAAAAGCGGAGAGAGCAAATGACCCTCGAGATGGTGGATGGGAATGACGGGTTTGTTCAAGGCAAACGCCAAAGCGTTGGCATAGCCCGAACCCGCCAGAAGTGCGCCGCCCAAACCCGGCCCTTGGGTGTAGGCGACGGCATCGATATCGTCATAGGAAACGCCCGCTTCCTGCAAACAGCCCTGCGTCAGCGGCACGACGCGGCGGATGTGGTCGCGGCTGGCAAGTTCGGGGACAACGCCGCCGTATTCGGCGTGCATCGCCATTTGGGTGTGAAGATGGTGCGCCAACAGGCCGCGTTCGGTGTCGTAAAGCGCAACGCCCGTTTCATCGCAGGATGATTCGATTCCGAGTACCAACATGGTTTGAGGTCGTCTGAAAATAAGGATGCGGTATTTTAACGGATTTCGGGCAGTGTTCGCAGTCCATTGCTTGTTCTCCATAACGAAAAGGTCGTCTGAAACCCAAAAATCAGGTTTCAGACGACCTTTTGTCAACGTTTTTATCAGAAGCGGTAATTCACGCCCAAGGCAAACTCGCGACCACGCTCGTAGAAGGGGGTGCGTCCGTTGCCGTCGGGGAAGCGTTGGCTATGTGAACGGTATTGCTTGTTGCCGATGTTGTTGACGGCGAAGTTGACGTTCAGGTTGT
>CAKARM010000101.1:0-7610 GCA_916720585.1 uncultured Neisseria sp. | reverse complement strand
AAGTTGGCAACAACGGCTTTGATTTGCTCTTCAGTCGGTTCCAGTTTGTTTTCTTCAACCAGTTTAGCCAAAATCAGACCCAAAGATACGCGGCGTTCGGCTTGCTCTTTGAACATATCCAAAGGCAGATCCAAGTTGGCAGCGTCAGCCATGCCTTGGTTGACGAAGTTTTGTTTCATTTCGTTTGCCAAACGGGCGGCTTCTTCATTTACCAAAGCAACAGGCGCTTTCAGCTCTACGGCTTTGAGCAGCGCGTTCATTACAGATTCTTTGGTTTGTTCGTTTACGCGGCGCTCAACTTCGCGGCCTACGTTTTTCTTCACTTCTTCGCGCATTTTGGCAACGTCGCCGTCAGCGATACCCAATGCTTTGGCGAAGTCGGCATCAACTTCGGGCAGGGTGGGTTCGGATACGTTGTTCAATGTGATGGTGAAGACAGCGGATTTACCGGCAACGTCTTTACCGTGGTAGTCTTCAGGGAAGTTGACGGTAACGTCTTTGCTTTCGCCTGCCTTCATGCCGACTACGCCGGCTTCAAATTCAGGCAACATTTGACCTGCGCCCAATACGAAGGCGTAGTTTTTGGATGCGCCGCCGGCGAAAGGTTCGCCGTCGATTTTGCCTTCGAAGTCGATGATGACGCGGTCGCCGTTTTGGGCTTCGCGGTCAACATGGTTGAAGCGGGTGCGTTGTTTGCGCAGGATTTCTACGGTTTGGTCCACTTCGGCATCACCGACGGAAGCGGTTACTTTTTCGACTTCTTGTGCAGACAAATCGCCGATAACGACTTCAGGGAACACTTCGAAAATCGCAGCGATTTTCAGGGATTCTTTATCGTCTTGTTCTTCAACGCCTTCGAAACGCGGATAGCCGGCAACTTTCAATTCTTGGGCAACGGCAACATCGTAGAAGCGGCGTTGGACCATTTCATTGATGACATCATTTTGAGCGCTTGCACCGTACATTTGTGCAATCATTTTTAAAGGTGCTTTACCCGGACGGAAACCGTCGATTTTTGCACGGCGTTGGGTTTGTTTCAGTTTTTTATCGGTTTCTGCATTGATTTCGGACCAAGGCAGAGACAACACTACTTTGCGTTCCAGATTTTCTAAAGTTTCAACAGTTACGCTCATCGTAAGACCTTAATTTGTTGTGTTAAATAAAAAATGGGAATCCTTTTGCCAATGATGACTGCAAAAGCGGCCCCGACCCATCGGGGCTTTATCGTCCGTTGCTTGCAAAAGGCAGGAAAATTAGCTGGCTAGTATATCACAATGTTTGATTGACTGGATAATATAGTGGATTAACTTTAAACCAGCACGGCGTTGCCTCGCCTTGTCCTGATTTAAAGTTAATCCACTATATCGTCGATAGACGGGCCGATTTTGCCCCGATAAAATAAGGTATTGAATCCGACATCATAAAAGGTCGTCTGAAAACAGGTATAACCGGTTTTCAGACGACCTGTGACTTTTCTCGGGATTACAACTGGTCTTTTTGCGCCAGAATCCTGCGGCTGCCGTTGATGTCTGCGGGGGAAACGACACCGGCGTTTTCAAGCGCTTCCATCAGGTTGGCGGCACGGTTGTAGCCGATGCGCAACTGGCGTTGCAGGGAGGAGATGGAAGTTTTTTTGCTTTCCAAAATGTAGGCGACGGCTTGGTCGAACAATTCATCGCTGCCTGCATTCGGATTGACGATGTTGGTGGTTTCCAGCGCGGCTTCACCGCTGAGCAAACCTTCGACATAGTCGGCGGGGGCTTGCGATTTGACGTAGTTGACGACTTGATGCACCTCGTCGTCTGAAACAAACGCGCCTTGCAGGCGGGTAGGTTCGGCGCTGCCCGGTTGCAGGAACAGGGAGTCGCCGTATTTCAGCAATTCGTCTGCGCCCATTTGGTCGAGGATGGTACGGCTGTCGATTTTGCTTTGTACGGTAAACGCCATACGTGTTGGGATATTCGCTTTAATCAAGCCGGTGACGACATCGACGCTCGGTCGTTGGGTCGCGACAATCATATGGATACCGGCGGCACGCGCTTTTTGGGCGAGGCGGGCGATTTGTTGCTCGACGGCTTTGCGTTCGGTCATCATCAGGTCTGCCAACTCGTCGATAACGACCACAATCATCGGCAGTTTTTCCAGCGGCTCGGGGTCATCCGGATTCAGGCTGAACGGGTTGGGCATGGGTTTGCCCGATGCTTTGGCGGCTTCGACTTTTTGGTTGAAGCCTTCCAAGTTGCGCACGCCGGCGTGGGAAAGCAGACGGTAGCGTTTTTCCATTTCGGCGACACACCAGTTCAACGCCTGTCCTGCTTCGCGCATATCGGTAACGACCGGGCAGAGCAGGTGCGGAATGCCGTCGTAAATGCTCAATTCAAGCATTTTCGGGTCAATCATGATGAAGCGGACTTCGTCGGGCGTGGCTTTGAAGAGCATGGACATAATCATGCCGTTCACGCCGACGGATTTGCCCGAACCGGTCATACCGGCAACCAAAAGGTGCGGCATTTTTGCCAAATCGCCGACGACGGGCGTACCGGAGATGTCTTTACCCAACGCGACGGTCAGCTTGGATTTGGCTTCAGTAAACACGGGCGAAGACAAGATTTCGCTCAACATCACGTCTTGGCGTTTTTCGTTGGGCAACTCGATACCCATGGTGTTTTTGCCCGCGATGGTTTCCACGATACGCACGGATTGCAGCGACATGGAACGCGCCAAATCTTTAGACAGGGCAACGATTTGGCTGCCTTTTATGCCTTGCGCGGGTTCGATTTCATAACGCGTAATCACAGGGCCGGAAGTGGCGGACACGACTTGCACGCCGATGCCGAATTCTGCCAGCTTGGATTCAATCAGCTCGGCAGTGCGCTCCAATTCGGCAGGATTGATGCTGACGGGTTCACCGTTGGGCAGGCGCAGCAGGTTCATGCTGGGTTTGTGGTATTCGCCTGTTTGTTGCGGCTCGTTGTCTTCAAACAAAGAAGCCTGAATTTTGGGTGGCGGCGCGACGGAGACCGCAACAGATTTGCGGTTGCTGGTGCTGCCTGCAAGCGGAGTAACTGGCGTAGCGGTGATGTTTTTGGCTTCTTTCACCATGCGGCGTGTATTTTCCGTTTCCAATGCTTCGGCGGTCGAGCCGTCGTCCTTGCGTCTGCCCAATGCCTTTTTCAGACGACCCCAAATGCCTGAAAACAGGCTTTCGGTATTGCGTCCTGTTTTTGCCATGACTTCCAGCCAAGACACTTGCGCCAGCAAGGAAACGGAAAGCAGCAGCATGACACACATAATCAGCAGGCTGCCGGATTTGCCCAGCAGCCAAGCCAAGCCCGAACCAGCCAAAGCGCCGACCAAACCGCCCGCACCGACAGGCAGGGTTTCGTCCAAAGTATTTTGAAGGGTGAAATATTCGAGAATCGGGCTGCACACCAAAAGCAGGAACAAAGCCAGCGCGGCAACGCCGTGGTTGTACGATTTGTAGTTTTCACGCTTTTGCAGCGGGCGGAAATTTTTATAGAGGAAAACGCACGAAGCGGCGATCCACCACCAAAACGACAGTCCAAAAAGATAATAGCCGACATCGGAAACATACGCGCCAAACAGCCCGCCGAAGTTGGCGATATCGTTCGGTTTCGGCACGCTGCGCGACCATGCGGGGTCGGTCATTTTGAAGCTGGCGAGGGAAATGGCGATAAAGACCGTCACCATCAGCCCGAAGAGCCACAACGCGTCGTTAATCAAATTGACGACATGCTCGGGGCGCGCTTTTTTTTCTTCATTTTTTTGCAGCGCTTTGGCAGCCTTCAAACGCTCGGAAACCTTGTTCGGCTCTGTCTGCGCCTTCGTTTGGCTTTGACGGCGCGTGCTCGGTTTGGCGTTTGTTTTGGCTTTAGTTTTTGATGCGGTTTTAGAGGATTTTGCGGTCATGGATGGATTTTTGATATTCGGTACAGGTCGTCTGAAAAGGGAAAACCGACGGGGAATCAATCCGTCGGGTGTAATGTGTGTTGGGTTCAAATTATACCGTATTTACCGTTTCTGATAAAACAAGGTCGTCTGAAAAAGGTTTTCAGACGACCTCTTGTTCAGCTTTCAGCCGTCAGTCTTTCAATGACTGCTCTGCGGCATTGCGGATTTTATCGGCAGCCGCTTCGATTTCGGATTGGACTACTTCGGCGGCAGCTTGCGCCGGAGCGGGCGTTTCCGCTTGCGCGGCGCTTGCGGTTTCAGTCGGCGCGGCAGCTTCAGGGGCTTGGAGTGGCAGGCGCGCCAAAACAGTGCGCACGCCGGTGACTTTGTCGCCGATGGCGACTTGTGCCTGCGCGTCAACCGGCAGATACATATCGACGCGCGAACCGAAGCGGATAAAGCCGTAGCGTTCGCCGCGGGTCAGTTTCTCGCCTGCTTTGGTGTAACACAAAATGCGGCGGGCAACCAAGCCTGCGACTTGGACGAAGGTGATTTCGCGACCTGACGCGGTAGTCGCCAGTACGGCGTTGCGTTCGTTTTCGGTACTGGCTTTGTCCAAATCGGCATTGAGGAATTTGCCTTTATTGTATTCGACGGCAGTCACAGTGCAGTCGGCAGGCGATTTTTGCGAGTGGACATTAAAGACGTTCATGAACACGCTGATTTTCAACGCTTCGGTATCACGGTAAGGATCGCGCGCACGCTCGACAACGACGATGCGTCCGTCAACTGGGCTTAAAATCGCTTCGGGGTCTTGTGGGATTTCGCGGGCGGGATCGCGGAAAAATTGCAGGGCAAATACGGTGAAAATCCAAAACGGCAGCGACCACCAGCCGCAGCAGGCAGACACCAGCAAACTCAATACCAAACCGCCGCCGATAAACGGCCAGCCCTCGCGGGCGATAATCGGGTGGGGGTACAGACGGTTCATAACTTTCCTTTTCTATTCAAATTGCCGCCATTATAGCGGAATATCCTAAAAAGGTCGTCTGAACGCTGATTCGGACGACCTTTTGTTTTTTTGTATTTATTGTTATCCGGCGGTGTTGCCGTTTTCCAAAACATCCAAGATGTTTTTCAGATTGGCGGAATCAAGCTGGCCGGGGGCGGAGGCGGCTCCTGCCGTGCCGAATGTGATAGCGGAGCCGAAGGTCGAGCCTGCGATGCGGCTGACGAGTCCGAGCTTGCCCATGGAGATGGTAACGATCGGGCGGTTTGCGGTTTGACGGGCTTCCCAAGTGGCGTCCAAAAGCGTCAGGACATCGGCAGGGCTTTGGGGCATCACGGCGATTTTGCAGATGTCCGCGCCTGCCTCTTCCATTTTTTTCAGACGACCTGTGATATCCGATTTGGCGGGCGTTTGGTGGAAATCGTGGTTGCTCATCAGGACGGCGGTTTTGTGCGCTTTGGCGGCGGCAACCGCTTGGCGGACTTCGCTCTCGCCGGCGGAAAGTTCGATGTCGATGATGTCGATGATGCCTGAAGCGGCGGCTTTATCGAGCAACTCGAAATAATACGCTTTGCTGCAAGGGTATTCGCCGCCTTCCTCTGCGCGTCGGAAGGTAAACAGCAGCGGGGTTTCGGGAAAGGCGCGGCGTACGGCTTCGGCTTGGGCGATCAGGTATTCAGGATTGCCCGCTTGGTCGAAATAGTCGGCTCTGAACTCGATAATATCGAAACAGGCGTGTTCGAGGTTTTTCAGGGCGGCGGATAAGGCTGCTTCATCTCGGGCAACCAAGGGAACGGCGATTTTCGGCTGTCCGCTGCCGAGCGTGAGATGGCGGATGGTCAGGGTTTTCATGGTTTTTCTGCTGTATTGGTACGATGGCTGTCGAGCAGCGGATCGGGGAACGGTGTCCAAACGACGCCGTTGATGCCGCTTTCGGTCAGGCGGCGGTTGAGCCAGCTGTTGCACGTATTGAAAAGATGGTAGCGTCCTTCTGCCTCGTAGAATGCGTCGTCAGCGCTGTAATGCGCGCCGGCGACGGGGATGGCTTTGCCTGCTTTCAATTTGAAATGACGCATCAGGTTGGCACTCAGGCGGCGGTATTGTTCGCGGCTGACGGTGAATTTGACGGTATTTTCGCCTTCGCGCGGCGGCTCGCGGTAGTAGATGGCGTGAATCAGCGTGCTGTTGATTCCGCTTAACGCCTGTACTGCCGTAGAGGCGGTCAAATCCGACCACTGCGGCGTATTCAAATAGAAATTGCGCTCGCCCCAGCCTATGCCGACGTAGCGGATGGGCGCATCGCCTTGCCCTGCGGGGCTGTCGGCAGGATTGATGATGCTGGTCCAGTCGAAAAGGTCGTCTGAAAGCGGCATGACGATGTCGGCGTGTACGCCGTTGCTGTTCAGGTAAAGGGTTACCTCGCCATCGGAGGCTTCAATGCTGTCCTGCGGAATCTTACCAAGTATGTAAGCGGCGGCAAAGTAAAGGATGGCGGCGATGATAAATGCCAACAGGGCTTTCAGGAGGATTTTGAATATTTTTTTCATTGACGTGACGGCGTCGTTAAAGATGCGGCATCATATCACGATAACGGCATGTTTTAGACATTTCAGACGACCTTAACGCTTTAACTACAAAGGAGGTCGTCTGAAAATCAACAAAAAGATATTTTTAGTTTCCCATCAATCCGTTTTCGTAAAAAACCGCGCCCGATTGTTAACATTATATTTACACTACACCCGATTACAAATATACTCATTGCCATGCTGCACGGCTTTGTTTGCTTGAAATCCAAAGCCTGCGAACAACCCGCTGCGGGAAACAAGAAAAACCGATTCAGTGAAATCAATAAAAAAGCAATGTCGGGCGATGAGCCTATGCTTCAGCGGTTTTAGCGATTTCACGTTATGTTTCAGAGGAATACTCCATGGACTTACATGCAAAGGACAAAACCCAGCATCCTGAGAATGTCGAGCTGCTCAGTGCGCAAAAGCCGATTACCGACTTTAAAGGCCTGCTGACCACCATCATTTCCGCCATCGTCTGTTTCGGCATTTACAGCATCCTGCCTTACAGCACCGATGCCAACAAAGGCATCGCGCTGTTGATTTTCGTTGCCGCGCTTTGGTTTACCGAAGCCGTCCACATCACGGTAACCGCATTGATGGTGCCGATTCTCGCCGTCGTACTCGGCTTCCCCGATATGGACATCAAAAAAGCGATGGCGGGCTTTGCCGATCCGACGATTTACATCTTCTTCGGCGGCTTCGCGCTTGCCACCGCCCTGCACATGCAGCGCCTCGACCGCAAAATCGCCGTCAACCTCTTGCGCCTGTCACGCGGCAATATGAAAGTCGCCGTGTTGATGCTGTTTGCCGTTACCGCCTTCCTGTCCATGTGGATCAGCAATACCGCGACCGCCGCCATGATGCTGCCGTTGGCAATGGGTATGATGAGCCACCTCGACCAAGAAAAAGAACGTAAAACCTACGTCTTCGTCCTGCTCGGCATCGCCTACTGCGCCAGTATCGGCGGTTTGGGTACCGTGGTCGGTTCACCGCCGAACATGATTGCCGCCAAAGCCCTGAATCTGGACTTCGTCGGCTGGATGAAGCTCGGCCTGCCGATGATGCTGTTGATTCTGCCGCTGATGCTGTTCTCCATGTACGTCATCCTCAAACCTAATTTG
>CAKARM010000100.1:0-7633 GCA_916720585.1 uncultured Neisseria sp. | reverse complement strand
CATTCGGAATGTAGCGCAGCCCGGTAGCGCACTTCGTTCGGGACGAAGGGGTCGGAGGTTCGAATCCTCTCATTCCGACCAAATATAAAAACCTGCTTTGATTACATGATCAAAGCAGGTTTTTTCATATCGTGGTTTTAAGTCTGAATCCTGACATTTTAATAGGGTGGGAAATGACAATGGTTTCCTAGTGTATCCAGCTATATCCCCTGTTTTGTTTTCAGACGACCTTTGTCTTTATGGCTTTCCCCTAAAAAATGCAAAATTCCCAGATGTTTTCACTATACTGCTTTTTGATATTCAGTTAAGAACCGTTAATCCGTTCGCGTATAATTTCAAGTTTTCCCAACAAGGCAGATGGTGTTTTATGTCTTCCAACCAACCCCGTCAAACTTGGTCCAACCGTTTGACTTATATCCTTACCGTTGCCGGCGCGACTGTCGGTTTCGGCGCGACGTGGCGTTTCCCGTATTTGGTCGGTGAAAACGGCGGCGGCGCGTATGTGTTTTTATTCTGTATCGCCATGTTTGTTATCGGTATTCCGATGATTTTGGTGGAAAACGTCATCGGACGGCGCAAAGGTGTGAATGCGCTGGATGCGTTCGGCGGCTCGTTGAACGGCAAACCTGTCGCCAAAATTTGGAAACTGGTCGGCTGGATGGGCTTGATTGGCGCATTCGGCATCATGGCTTATTACATGGTGCTCGGCGGCTGGGTGATCAGCTATATCGTTAATATTATTAGCGGAAATCTGAATATTTCCAGCCCTGTCAGCGGCGAAATAACGAAAAGCTTCTTTACCGAACACATCGAAAACAGCCCTTGGGAAATTGCGTTTTATACGCTGCTGTTTGTGGCGGTGAACCAATGGATTTTGGTCAAAGGTGTTATCGGCGGCATTGAAAAAGCGGCGAAATACCTGATGCCGCTGCTGTTTTTGTTCCTGATTGCCATGGTCGTGCGCAACGTTACCCTGCCGGGCGCGATGGAAGGGATTACTTTCTATCTGAAGCCTGACTTCAGCAAGATTACTGCAGAACTTTTCGTCTTCGTTTTGGGACAAGTATTTTTCGCCTTAAGCTTGGGTTTCGGCGTAATGATTACCTTGTCCAGCTATCTGGATAAAAACGAAAATCTGGTTCAAACCGCAGTCATTACGGCAATTACCAATACCATCATCGCCGTACTGGCGGGCTTTATGATTTTCCCGTCGCTCTTCAGCTTCGGCGTCGCCCCTAATTCCGGTCCGACTTTGGTATTCCAAAGTTTGCCGATTGTGTTCTCGAATATGTGGGCAGGGCCTGTGTTCGCCGTGATTTTCTTCTCGTTGCTCCTGATTGCCGCGCTGACGACTTCGCTGACCATTTATGAAGTGTTGATTACAACAATTCAGGAGAAAACCAAAATCCGCCGTACCGCAGCGATTACGATTGTACTGGCTGCCATCTTCATCTTCGGCAACATCCCGTCCATTTTGAGCTATGGCCCGTGGAAAGACGTTTCCGTGTTCGGCAAAAATATTTTCGATGCTTTTGACTACATCAGCGGCAACATCTTGTTTATGCTGACCGCGCTCGGCTCCGCGCTGTTTGTCGGTTTTGTGATGAAGGACGAAGCGAAAGACGAATTGCTCTATAAAGGCAACCATACGACGGTCAATATTTGGTTTGCCTATGTGAAATACCTCGTGCCGTTGGTGATTTTGCTGATTTTCGTCAGCAATTTGTTGTAATGGTGCGTAAGGTCGTCTGAAAACTTTAAATATCATTACATTTGGGTATTGATAAAGCTTGTTCAGGCGGTTGATGTAAGCTGGGTTCTGTAAATGACAGAACTCAGCTTTTTTGATTTCAAGCCGAATTGTTGATGGCCGTAGTCTGCCTATATTTGATTACGGTGGTTAAGCGCGAAGAGATAGTCGGGAACCTGCTCAAATTCAGGACAAGGGGTCGTCTGAAAAGGAGGAATATTACAATAGGTTTACGGTTGCTTAAATCTACAAAGTTGGCCGCTTGTGATAAAGTTACGTTTGATTATGGCCGTATGAATTCTGATGCGGCTTTTTTGTACACAAAGGATTGTTATGTTGCTGTCCCCAACCCGCGCCCGCACGATTGCCGCTGCGGTCATGATGTTGTTTGCGGTGCAAGTTTCCGCCGCCAGACAGGATAATGCCGTCGAGGTGAAAACACCGAAAGACGTGAAACAGATTATTCAAAAGAGAAACCGCTTTACGCCTGACGAATTCAAGGTCGAGCAGGCTCGCCGTGTGAATATACAAAACCGTGCAAATCAGATATTTACCTTATTGAGCGGCGAAATACTGTTGCAGAAAGGTGATGCCGGTACGGCGTTGGCAACATACATGATGATGTTGAACAATACCAAATCGCCGGAGGTGGCGGAACGCGCTTTAGAAATGGCGGTTTCGCTCAATGCGTTCCAACAGGCGGAAATGATTTATCAAAAATGGCGTGAAATCGAACCTGTTCCGGGTAATGCGCAAAAACGTATGACCTGGCTGCGCAATATCTTGCTGGGGCAGGGCGATAAGACCTTGAATGGTTTGGATGATATTTTGGCCAATGCCAGCGAAGAACAGAATCAGCGTATTTTCCTGCTGTTGGCTCAAGCGGCAATCCAGCAACCGGGGTTGGCAGAGAAAGCTTCGTCACAAGTCCATAAGGAAGCTTTGAAATATAAAGATTTGCCGGAAGCTGCGATTGCCGATGTGATTTTCAGTGCGCAAGGTGGCAAAAAGAAACATGCCATTGCGGCATTGCAACGTTTGGCAGGGCTGGATGCAGAGATGCTGCCGCCGACTTTACTGACTTTGCGGCTGATGGCGCAACGCAGTCCCGAGATATTAAACGGCTTCTTCGAGCAAACCGATACGCGCAATCTTTCGCCCGTATGGCAGGAGTTGGAAATCGTCAACCTGATTTCCAATAAACAAAACGACAAAGCCTATGCGCGCCTGCGTACGCTGTTGGAAAATAACCCGAATCCAGACCTGTATATTCAGGCAGCGTTGTTGGCAAGCAATCGTAAAGACGATATTTCGACGATTATCAATTATTTGGATAAAGCGTATAACATCGGAACAAGCGAACAACAAAGCCGTGCCGCCCTGATTGGTGCGATGGCTTATGCCGATGTTAAAGACTATCCCAAAGCCAAACAATGGCTTGCCAAAGTTGTTTCCCCCAGTTATGTTTTTGATAAAGCAGTTTTCGGTGCTTCATTAGAGGCCGAGCAAGGAAACGGTAAGGCAGCCTTGGCAGAAGCACGTCGGGCGCAAAGCCTGCCGGAACAGGAAGGGCGTTATTTCGGCAGTAAGGAATTGCAACGGGTTACCCTGTTTGCTTTGTCCAAACACGATAATTTGCAAGAAGCATTGTCCGAGCTGAATAAAATGTTGCCCAAGATAAGCCGGCAGCCGGATGCCATGGAGCAGTTGCCTGATGTTTTGTACCAACGAGCCATGATTTATGACCGTATGGGCGATCAGGGCAAGGCAATTGCCGATTTGCGCCGTGTAGTCGAATTGGCACCGGATAACGCTAACGGTTTGAATGCTTTGGGCTATATTTTGCTGTCCCCGACCAAGAAAAATTTAGACGAGGCCTTTAAACTGATTCAGGCTGCTTATCAAATCGAGCCGGAAAACCCCGCCATCAATGACAGTTTGGGTTGGGCGTATTTCCTGAAAGACGATGTACAAACCGCATTGCCTTATTTGCAATATGCGTTTGAAAAATATCCTGATGCAGAAGTTGCCGCACACTTGGGCGAAGCATTGTGGGCATCCGGAGAGCAGGAAAAAGCCAAAAAAATATGGACGGACAGCCTGAAGGGTGAAGGCGATATGAAAATATTGCGGGAAACCATGAAGCGTTTCGGCGTGGAGGCTGCTCCTAAACCAACGAAAAAAGCCCAATCGGGGCGTGCCGTAAAATCGAAATAATGAAAGAGGTCGTCTGAAAGCAAGGCCTTGGAAGAAGCCGGGATGATAGATCGTTTTCAGACGACCTTTGGGAGTATTTATGAAATTACAAACCTTAGTATCTGTTGCAACACTGACTTTGCTTGCCGCTTGTGTGCACCCTAATTTGTCTCAGCAAAATGATTGGAAGCCGGCGGAGAATGTCAATGATTTCACTGCGGACGGAAGATTGGCAGTAAAAGTTGAAGAAAAAGGCTCTTACGCCAATTTTGATTGGTCCTATCAAAATCAAGTCCAAACGATTAGCGTCAATACGCCTTTGGGCAGTACAGTCGGACAGTTATGTAAAGACAATCAAGGTGTATTGGCAGTAGACAGTAAAGGTCGAGTCTATCAGGCAGAAACAGCAGAAGAGCTCAGCAACAAACTTTTGGGCTATGAATTGCCTGTTCAATATCTGCATATTTGGGCGGATGGCAAACGCGTTGCCAATGCGCCATATCGATTGTTGCCCGATGGCCGTTTGGAACAATTCAATTGGACTATTACACGCAGCACCAATAGCGAAGGCAAACCGAAAATCCTTCAATTGGAAAATGCCAAATTAAATGTCCGTCTGGTATTTGACGAAGTCAACCACGAACCTGCTGCCAGCGATCAGACGCAATGTGCAGCCCGCCTTAAAAAATAAAAAAAGAGCTTGATATGGACATTCCTTCCGACGCTCAAGCCTTTCCCGCGCCTGCTAAGTTGAATCTCGATTTGCGTATTACGGGCAGAAGGGATGACGGATATCATAATTTAGAAAGTATTTTCTGCTTTGTCGGGCTGTATGATACCGTCTGCCTGAAGCCACGAGACGATAAAAAGATTATTCTGCATAATCCCACTGAAGGTATTCCTTACGAACAAGATTTGGCTTATCGTGCCGCGCTTTCTTTGCAGCAACATACCGGTTCCTGTCGTGGTGTGGAAATCTGGTTGGAGAAAAAGATTCCGACAGGGGGAGGATTGGGCGGAGGCAGCTCCGATGCGGCAACCGTGTTAACCGTGTTGAATCAATGGTGGCAATGTCGGCTGACAAGGCAACAGCTTATTGATTTGGCGGTCAGTTTGGGTGCGGATGTGCCGTTTTTCGTTTTTGGGCAAAGTGCTTTTGCACGAGGAATCGGTGAGCAATTAGTCAAAATAGAAATTCCTAAACAATGGTATGTGATAGTCAAACCGTCGGTACATGTTTCTACTGCTAAAATTTTCTCGCATGAGAACTTGACACGAAATTCCAAACCAAGCATAATGCCGACTTTCCAATCTTTGCAGCCGTTTAGAAATGATATGCAGGCTGTTGTTTTTCAGGAATATCCTGAGGTTTGGAAAGCTTATTGTGAATTATCCGAATATGGTTCTGCGTTAATGACAGGATCTGGAGCATGTATATTTCTCTCTACGGATAGTCGGCAAGAAGCAAACAATATATACCAACAAGTTTCACAATCATATGAAGCATATTGTGTTGAAGGTTTAGACGTTCATCCTTTGTTTCAAATGATTTGATAAAGTTGGGGAGTCGTCAAGCGGTTAAGACACTGGATTTTGATTCCAGCATGCGAAGGTTCGAATCCTTCCTCCCCAGCCAAATAAGAGCGTGTAAGTTTCCTTACACGCTCTTTTATGTTGAAAATCAATGACAACGCAGAAAAACTTTGTTTTATAGTGATAAATTTGGATTGTGATGAGGCGTGACAGCGATATAACGCTGCAAATTTAATTCACTATGCCGTTCATTGTGCGTATAATACCGCTCGTAATGTCTTGGACATAGGCAGAGGGAAGCATGACGTTTTCTGAGCGGAAGTTAAACATAAAATCAGGTGAAAATATGGCTGCATACGACAGTTTGATGGTATTTACCGGCAACGCAAATCCAGAGTTGGCGCAACGCGTTGTCAAACACTTGGATATTTCGTTAGGCGAAGCCTCCGTATCCAAATTCTCAGACGGCGAAATTGCCATCGAATTAATGGAAAACGTCCGTGGTCGTGATGTTTTTATCCTGCAGCCCACCTGCGCCCCAACTAACGACAACCTAATGGAAATCCTAACGATGGCCGATGCGCTGAAACGCGCTTCTGCTGGTCGTATTACCGCAGCAATTCCCTATTTCGGCTATGCCCGCCAAGATCGCCGTCCGCGTTCTGTACGCGTTCCGATTTCCGCCAAGCTGGTGGCCAATATGTTGTATTCCGCAGGTATCGACCGTGTTTTGACTGTCGATTTGCATGCCGACCAGATTCAGGGGTTCTTTGACATCCCTGTCGACAACATCTATGCCACTCCTATTCTGTTGAATGACATCAAACAGCAGCGGATTGAAAACCTGACCGTAGTCAGCCCTGATATTGGCGGCGTAGTCCGTGCCCGCGCTGTGGCAAAATCATTAAATGCCGATTTGGCAATTATTGACAAACGCCGTCCGAAAGCCAATGTGGCGGAAGTTATGAACATCATCGGTGACATCCAAGGCCGTACCTGTCTGATCGTGGATGACATGATTGATACCGCGAATACGCTGTGTAAAGCTGCCGTCGCTTTGAAAGAGCGCGGAGCAGAACGTGTTTTGGCATATGCCAGCCACGCCGTATTCTCCGGAGAGGCAGTCAGCCGTATTGCCTCGTCTGAAATCGACCAAGTTGTCGTTACCGACACCATCCCTTTGTCTGAAGCGGCCAAACAATGCGACCGCATCCGTCAAGTGACGATTGCCGGCCTTTTGGCTGAAACGGTCCGCCGCATCAGCAATGAAGAATCCGTCTCATATCTTTTCAATGAAGAAGTGATGACAGGCAGCATGTTGCTGCCATAACCCCGAAGCCGTCTTAAGCTGGTCGCGGCCGATGACGGTAGTTTTATTTAATTTGGAGTATTTAACATGACTTATGAAATTCAAGCCTCTGTTCGTGAAGCACAAGGCACTGGTGCGAGCCGCCGCCTGCGTCGCGAAGGCCAAATCCCCGGCATTTTGTACGGTGAAGGTCAAGAGCCCGTTGCAATCGCTGTGGATCACAAAACTGTATTCTACGCATTGGAAAAAGAATCTTTCCACACTGCACTGATCAAACTGTCTCTGAACGGTGAAACCAAAGACGTTATCGTCCGTGATTTCCAAATGCACCCGTTCCGTCGCGAAGTTCAACATATCGACTTCCAAGCTGTTAAAGCCGACCAACCTGTACGCATCCGCGTTCCCCTGCACATTGTTAACGCTGAAAACTCTCAAGCCGTTAAACTGCAAGGCGGTCGCGTATCCCTGTTGAACACTACTGTTGAAGTGGTTGCTTTGCCTGCCAACATCCCTGCATACTTGGATTTGGACTGCACTAAAGTCGTTGCCGGCGACATCCTTCACCTGTCTGACATCCAACTGCCTGAAGGTGTAGAAAGCGTTTCTCTGAAACGTAACGAAAACCTGGCGGTTGCTACCGTTACCGGTAAAAAACGCTAATCATCGTTTCAAGGATGATTTGAAAAAACTGCACTAGCAATAGTGCAGTTTTTATTTTGCAGCCGTAAGCTAATTGCTTGATAGGACTTCAATAAAAAAGCATTGCAATGGAAATTTGCAATGCTTTTTTGTTATATAGTGGATTAAATTTAAATCAGGACAAGGCGACGAAGCCGCAGACAGTA
>CAKARM010000099.1:0-7636 GCA_916720585.1 uncultured Neisseria sp. | reverse complement strand
GGCTGACCGACGTTACCGAACTCAAAGGGAAGGACGGCAAACTGTACCTCTCGCCGATATTGGACCTGTTCAACCGGGAAATCGTCGCCTACGCCATGAGCCGCAGAGCCGACAGCGAAATGGTGAAGGAAATGCTCGAAAAAGCCGCCCCCCGTCTGACTGCTAAAGGAACGATGCTGCATTCCGACCAAGGTGTGCTGTACCGTACGGCGGGGTATAGGGAATTGCTTGCGGAGCATTCCATGGTTCAAAGCATGTCGCGAAAGGCGAACTGTTGGGACAATGCGCCGATGGAAAGCTTCTTTGCGGTGTTAAAGACGGAGTGTTTCTATAACGCAGGTGAATTGACGGTAGATGAATTGATGAAGCAGATAGATGACTATATGGATTACTACAACCGGGAGCGTTGCAGTTTGAAATTGAAAAAGCTGAGTCCTGTCGCATACAGAACCCAGCTTGCACAGAGCGCCTGAATAGGCTTTTATGAGTGTCCAAGATTTGGGGGCCAGTTCAAAACTTGTTTCGGGTTTTCAGACGACCTTTTGTTTGCCTGCCGATTATAGTGGATTAAATTTAGATCAGGACAAGGCGAGGCAACGCCTACTGGTTTAAAGTTAATTCACTATATCACACGGCTTGCGGGCTGGCTTCAATGTCGTGCAGGCTGCGGTAGCAGGGGTCGAGCTGGTTGGCGATGAGGGTGAGCTGCCGGTGGAGGATGTGGCTTTGACGTTCGTCGCCTGCTTCTGTTTGCAGGGCTTCCAAGTCGGTTCGGATTTGGGAGAGGGTCGTCTGAAAATCTTGTTCGCCGGTTTGCGGGAGGCGTTCGAGCAGGTCGGCGATGCGGTAGCCGCTTTGGTAGAACTTGCGGACGAAGTCGGGGCTGCACGCGCCGTCCATTTCGCTTCGGTATGCGCCGAGTGCGGAGATGTAGCCGGTCAGGGCGTAGCTGGTTTTGAGGAGGGTGAAGCCGCTTTGCAGGTTGTTGCCGTATTTTTTGGGTTCGCTGCTCATGTCGGAGAGGGTGCTGCTGAGGGTGGCGGTGCGTTCGTGGGCTTGGCGGCGGACGGTGCGGTATTCGACGTCGTCGGCGATGCCGTATTGGAGCTGGTCGAGGATTTTTCTGAGGTAGGCGCCGTTGCCGCCGACGGTTTGGGCGGCGGTTTTTTCGAGGGTGAGGTAACGCCAGTCCGGCCAGAGGTAGGTGACGGCTGCCCAGGCGAGGACGGAGCCGACGATGGTGTCGATGATGCGGACGGGCATGGCGGCATAGACGTCCAGCCCGGCGAGGGAGAAGCTGGTGAGGGCTTGGATGGTGATGAAGAAGGTGGAGAAGCTGTATTTGTAGCTTCGGGTCATGAAAAACAGGGTGGTGCTGGCGATGACGATCCAGAGTTTGGTTTCGACGGACGGGGTGAAATAAGGCACGAGGGAGCCGACGATGACGCCGAGTATGGTGCCGGCGATGCGTTGGTACACGCGGCTTTTGGTGGCGGTGTAGTTGGGTTGGCAGACGAAGACTGCGGTCAGGAGTATCCAGTAGCCGAGGTTGAGATGGAGGATTTCGACGATGGTGCAGGAGGCGGCAACGAGGATGGAGAGGCGCGTGGCGTGACGGAACACGCCCGACTCGAAGTTGAGCTGGCTGCGGACGGTCTGCCAAACGTTTTTCAGGCTGCTGTTTTCGAGGGCGGCGATGCGGGTGTCGCTGCTGTTGTCGTTTTCAGCGGGGGAATCGCTGTGTTGGAGTTGGCGCAGTTGGTGGTCGACGCTGCCGAGGTTGTCGAGCAGGCGGCGGATGTGGTGGATGTTGCGGCTTTCGGGGTGGTCGTCGGTGTAGTGGGCGAGGGATTGGCGGCAGCCTTCCATCGCGCGTCCGAGGCGTTTGCTGTAAGTGTAGTCTTTGCCGTTCCTCAGGGAGGCGGCAACGTTGCGGCACGCCTGCCCCTGCATTTCGAGCAGGCGGCGGATGCGGAAGATGAGGTCGGTGTTTTTGAGGGTGTCGGTCAGCTCGGTGTAGTCGGCGTGGGCGGAGCTGACGCGTTCGTGTATGTCTTGGGCGGTGAAGTAGTAGCGCAGCATTTTGGCGGTGCGCGGGTGGCGGTGTTTGCCGCGCAGGCGGTAAAACAGGGCGGCGCGGCATTGGTTGAAGGCGCTGATGACGCCGGTGTTGCTCATGGCAAGATCGATTTGGCGGTTGCCGAGCCAAGCGGCTTCGTCGGGATCGAAAAAGTCGGCTTTGGCGTCAAAATACCCGCCGAGCGCTTCGTAGGCGTTGGCGACGCTTTCTTGAACGGGGCGGTGCGGGAGGATGATTTGGAAAACGAGTGTGCAGGTGCTGTATAACACGGTCCCGAGCAGAATCATGACGGGATTGGTCAGCCAGAAGGTTTCGGGGGTGTAGGTGAGCGTGGTGTAGGTGGCGACGGCAAGTGCGCCGAACGCGAAGGTGCGGTATTTCAGCCCGACCGCGCCCAAAATGGTAAAGCCGAACGTCATCAGGGTCATGGCGAGGATGAAGGGCAGGCCGGTGCCGAGCGTGCTTTGGGCGACGAGTGACGAGAGGGTGAACAGGGCGACGGTGATGATGATGTTTTTCAGACGACCTGTCAGGCGGTTGTCCAAATCGACGAGGCCGCCCGCGATGATGCCGAGCACGAAAGGCATGGCGAGCTTGGGCGTGCCAAACCGCCAGACGAGGGTCGCGGCGATAAAGACGCTGGCGAAGACGGGCAGCGAGGTGATGATGAGGGGTTTGAGCGGCGGGAGTTTCATCGTATTGGGCGCGGCTTTAAATGGGAATGGTTTGATTATTATGAATGAAATGAAACGGTATTCTAACAGGATTTTAGGGCGGGACGGGGGCTATGGGGTCGTCTGAAAACCTGTCCGACAGCGTCCCTGCGAAACGGATATGACCGACCTGCCTGTCTGTCCTCAAGAAAAAGGAATGAGATTGCCGCGCATGAAAAAGGTCGTCTGAAAACCCTAAAGTGTGGTTTTCAGACGACCTTTTCCTTTCCGTCGGCGTTATTGCGTTTGCTCGGCTTTCTGTTTTTCTGCTTCTTCGATTTTGCGGTCGTTTTCGTAATCCGAACGGAAGAGCCTGTCGAAACGGATGGTGTATTTCAACTCGCCGCCGTATGAACGGCTGCCGACGCGGGCAACGGCTTGTATGGCGCGGGTGAGCTGGTACACGAGCTTGACCGACTGTTCGGCACTGGAAAGACCGTATTCGTAACCCGCGTAGAGGTTGTTGGTGAACTGCTTGCCGACGGTCAGCACTTGTTCGGCGGGGTTGAGTTCGCCGGTTTGGGCGTTGCGGCTGCGTTGGCTGGTGATGCCCAAATCGTCCACCAGTCCGAGCCTGTCGTTGACTTGTCCGGCAAGGAGCGCGCCTGCCGCTGCGGAAAGGGCGGCATTGTCGCCGTCGCTGCCGCTGCTGGCGCGGTTGAGGATGAGCCAGGAGAGCTTGTCTTTTTCGCTCATCGCCTCTTTGGCAACGAGGGTCACGCGCGGATTGGAGAGGCTGCCGAGGACTTCGACGCCCGCACCGACGGGGGAAAGGCGGCGTTCGGCGCGGATGTTCAGGTTGGGGTTGTTGAACGGGCCGACGAAAGAAACCGTACCTTTGGTGATGTCGAGGTCTTGACCGTAGGCTTTGTAACGGCCTTTAACGACTTTAACCGTACCGACGCCTTGGATGGCTTCGCCCGGGCGGGAAGTGATGGTCAGCTTGCCGCCTATGGTGATGTCTGCGCCGTAACCGACGAAACGGATGTTGTCATTGAGGTTGAGCGTCAGGTTGAGGCTGATGGGCGTCACGGCGGCGGTTTGTTTTTTCTCTTCGCCCAACACGACGACATCGTCGTCCAACGAGGGCATGGAGGATTTTTGCGAACCGAACATACCGTAATCACTGCCCAATGTGCCGTTGAGGATGAAGCCCCTGGCCTGGTTGTATTGCACTTTCGCGCTGCCGGAGAGGCGCAGGCGGCGGTTCGGACGGGAGAGGGTGTCGTATTTGTCGAAAACGACATCTACGTCAACATCCGGATCGGCGTTGGCAAGGTTGACGGAGCCTTTTAGCTCGAGCGTACCGCCTTTGTGGAACTTGAGACTGTCGATAATCCAGCGTTGTCCCTGCAAATGGGAACGTAAAACGCCGTTGTCGAGGATGAGGCCTTGGGTTTGGTTGCGGTAGTAGAGGTTTTCGCCGTTGAGCGTACCGGAAAGCTGGGGATCGCTGACGCGTCCGCCAAGGCTGACGGCGGCATTCAGACGACCTTTGACGGTTTGTCCGACGGGCAGGAAGTTGCGGAAGACTTCGAGGTCGGCGACGTTGAGGTTGAGTTTGCCGCTCAAAGGCGCGGTGTCCACGCTGGCGCCCTGTCCGATGTTGACCGTACCTTCGGCAGTGCCGTAGTTGCTGGTGCCGTTCAAGGTGGCGGCGATGGTGGGCGAACCGACGCGCCCGCCTATGGTGGCGGAGGCGTTCAGACGACCTGTAATGCCTTGCGCGGTAGCGGGCAGGAAGGTTTTGATTGCGCCCAAGTCGGGGAGGTTGAGGTTGATTTTACCGCTGACCGGCGCGTTGGCGATTTTGTTGCCGAACTGCTGGCTGATGCCCAAATCGGCGTTGACGCTACCAAAGCGGGTATTGCCTTCAAGCGTGCTGTCGATGCGGCCGTTTTGGAAACGGGTGCGCAGGGCGAGCGCGCTCAAACCTAAGGGCATCTGTTTTTTCGGGTCTTTGTTCGGCAGGATGATGTCGCCGCTTTGGCGGTTGATGTTGAGGTAGCCGCGGGCGTTTTGACTGTACGCCAAATCCCAATCGCCGCCGAGTACCAAGTTGTGTTCGACGGGGATTTTGACGAAGTTTTGCAGCTCGGTGATGTGCAGGCTTTGCGCGCTGCCTTTGCTGGTGATGCCGGTCTTTTTGTCCCAAACGAAGTTTTGCAGGTTGAGGCTGCCGCCCATCACGCTCCAGCGCGCCGCACTCATGGAAACGCGCTCCGCGCCTGCTTCGAGGTTCATGCGGTTTTGCAGTTTGAGGTTGAACGCGCCGCCGATGTCGAGCGTGTCCACGCTGCCTTTCCACTGATTGAAGTCTTTGTTCAGACCGCCCGCCGCGTTGATTTCGAGTTTGTAAGGTTTGCCGTCCAACGCCATGCTGCTGCTGCCGTGTATGCGGTGTTGTGCGCCCGTGCCGTTGAGGGACAGGTCGACCGCATCGATGACGGTCGCGCCGCCGGAAAGGGCGATGTGGCTGCCTTTGATGTCGGCGGCAAGCGGACGGTTGATGTCGGGCGTGCCTTTGAGTTTGAAGTCAAGCATGCGGATGTTGACGGCATCGCCGACTCGCAGGGCGCGCGCCTCGCCGGAGAGGTCGGCTTCGTAGGTTTTCAGCCCACCCTTGAGGTCGCCTGAAATATAGCCGCGCGTATTGAGCAGCCCGCCCAGTCCGAAACCGAAACGGGAAAGGTCGGGAGCGGTGATGTCGATGTTGAGGCGGTCGCCTTTTTTACCGAAGCTGCCGTTGGTTTTGACGATATTGTTGCCCAAACGCAAATCGGTCAGCGCGCGCGGGAGGTGTCCGGATTCGTAAACGACGTCGGCTTTGCCGCTGAGGGGGACGTTGTTTAACGTACTCGGCGCAAACTGCATTTTGCCGGCGAATTTTTCTTTCGCCAGTTCGCCTGAAAGATTGATGGTGCCGTTGACGCTGCCTGCGGGCAGTTTTGAGTCTAGGCGGGACGGATTGAACGCCTTGCTGGAAATGTCGAGCTTGAGCAGGCGGTCTTTGAAAAGCTCGAGCGAACCTTGCGCCGTCAGTTCGCCGCCGTTTTGCGGAGCGACGCGGACGCGGTCGAGTTTGAGGGTGCGTTGACCGTGTTGTCTGTCGGTAACGAAGGACAGCAGGCCGGAGAGTTGCGCGCTGCCGCTTTCAAGATTCCAGTCGATAGCGGGCGAGGCGGTTTCGCCTTTGACGCCGATAAATCCGTTCCACTGACCGGCAACATTGGTGCGGACGAGGTCGTCTGAAACGAGGTTGTTCACATTAATCTTGAGCGCCAGCGCGTTTTTCACCGTATCGACCGTACCGGCGACATTGAACGAACCTTCCTCCAACAGCCCGATTTCAGACTCTTGGACGGTTACCACGCCGTTGTCGTTGATGGTGAAGTCCGCCAGAATGTTGCGCACCGGAATGGATTTTGCATCAGCAAAACCCGCCGCCTTGTTTTCCAAGTCGAGCGAGCCGTCCAGCGCGATACCGTGCGTAAACGAAGGCACGACGGTTGCGTCAAACGTCAGGTTTGCCTTGGGCAGCGACGGCAGGAAAGCCGTCGGATTGATGTTGAAACCCTTGACCAGTACCTCGCCGATCATCTTGTCCAACGAAGCGGCAAACGGATGCACCGTAGATTTCGCCGACAAATGCACATCGTCGCCGTCCAGCAGGATTTCAGTCTGCACGTCCTGCAAGCTGCCCCACAGACGCGCCTTACCCTCTATCGTTTCGCCTTCCAGCTCGCCCTTCGTCTGAATCGTCGTATTGAGCGCAAAAGGCTTCTCCAGCCCGACCACCGCCGAACCCGTCGAATTGCTCCACGGCGTATCGAGGGTTTTCAAATCCAAACGGTGTTCTTTCTGATCGTAATGGTATGCCGCATTCAGATGGTCGAGATAGGCCGTCTGCTTGTCAAAATTTTTGCCCACACTGAGCCTGCCCGTCTCAAAACGGTCGATAAACACCAACACAGGCAAATCAATGCTCTCAGGCAGTCCTTTGGACGGCTTTTTCTCTTTCGGCGGCGTCGGCTTCGGCACGACCGCAATATCGCCCGCCACAATTTCAGTAATGTGCAGGCTGCGCTGAAACAGCTCGGACGGCTCCCAATCAAAACGGAACGCGCTGATTTTCACATCCGCCCCATCCGTTTCAATCATCCACTTATCGCCGTGAAAACCCTTAACCAGCGTACCTTCCAGCGTTTCCGAAGCAATTTTCACGCCAAACCAAGACGGAATCTTGTACAAACCGAAACGCAAGCCCGATTCCGTCCCCACCAGCCAAGCAATAAAGCCCGCCAGCGCACACACCAGCACAACCAACGTCAGCAACAAACCCCGCAACCAGCGTCTCTTGCGCTTGGGCGGGGTGGATTGTGTTTCAGATGACGTAGGCACACTGTTTGGCGTTTCTTGGGTTTCTTGGACTGCTGTTTCGGACATCTTGACTTTCTTGTATGACTTAACGGCTGCACAGGACTCCGCCGCACCCGACGGAATCGGCTTTTCAGACGACCTATATTAAGGACAGGTCGTCTGAAAAAGGATAATCATATCCCATTGCGGCGAATTGTGCTTGGGAAAGACAGCATTTCAGGTTTCAGACGACCCCATATGCCCGAACGTCATGCCCGAAGCGGTAAAAATGTCAACAAATGCAAAAAGGTCGTCTGAAAAGACTGCGGGGATTTAGACCCGCATTTTCAGACGACCTCTGCGTATTTCAGCAACCCAACGCAAATCAATGAAAAGAAACGCGTTGGGTTGCCTTAAGCTGCGGCTTTACCTTCCCGACAATACTGCCGCACCTGCTTTCGCGACGCTTTCGTCTTCATCGACC
>CAKARM010000098.1:0-7709 GCA_916720585.1 uncultured Neisseria sp. | reverse complement strand
TCTGTACTGTCTGCGGCTTCGTCGCCTTGTCCTGATTTAAATTTAATCCACTATGTCATTGTCCATCCGATACAAAACCACGCCTTTCCGTTACCGTCTGCAATCAGGTTCATACTCATAGCGAGGAAATGCCATGAAACCCTCAATTCCCCTCATCCTCCTCTCTTCCGCACTCTGCGCCTGCACCGCCGGCACGCCCGGCATGTCCATCGGTTTAGGCATAGGAACCGGTATCGGACACCATGTCGGACTCGGCACTTCCGTCAACATACCGATTGCCTTAGACAAAAATAAAACCGCTCCAAACAATACAGGCGGCATCAATATTATTGACGAACAAATCGTGACTTATTTCGATACACACGGCAATCCCAGCAACAGCGCCGTCAAGGGCGGCTACTACCGTCAACTGAAAAACAAACGAGGCGATCAATATACCGTACAAGATTTTTACAGCGACAACAGCCGGAAGCGGACAGACCCCTATACCTTAAGCCGCAGCCAACTGATGCAATTCCGCGCCACACCAAACAACGGCTCACTCACCACATACGCCTATAACGGCACCGTAATGCAACACCAAGAGTTCCGCAACGGAAAACTTGTCAACGTAAAATATTAGACAAAATAGCATCCTGACAGGCCAACCACGCCTGTTGCCATTTGCGCCCTATTGGTTTCAAACACAACTATTCACAAAATAAATACTTTTAACATTCAACTATTTGTAATATTACTACGCTCCATCTGAAAAATAATATTGACACTTTTTTTTCAGACGATATAATGCACCCCATTCCCCGATAGCTCAGTCGGTAGAGCGACGGACTGTTAATCCGCAGGTCCCTGGTTCGAGCCCAGGTCGGGGAGCCAAATTTCAAAAGCCTGAACATAATGTTCAGGCTTTTTTGTTTACCAATCCTACTTTGGCTTCTTCAGTTCCAATTCATTTTCCCGTCGATCAAGTTGTTTTCTACAATCGCTATTAATTGCACAAAAGGTCGTCTGAAACCCCAAAATTTGTTTTCAGACGACCTTTTCACAACCTTTTTTGAGTACCAAACAATACATATAAAATTTATTAAACAGGGGTATATCTAGGCAAAGAATTTATCTCCGTAGCCACCCATTCGTTGGATGTGATTAACCTTGTCAGCTCAACGGGCAGAAATTCCAAATACTCCAACTTCAAATCATTAGCCTTTTGTCGAAATTTTTCCGAAACAATCAAAGAACATGTAGTCTCGTGTTTAAAATCAAATAAATCGTAATCACAATTATCCAAAATGCTCATCTTGAGTAATTCATCAACTCCATAAACCTGCTCATATTCGCATTCTTTCAGATTTACAACTTCTTCCAGTTCTAACTTATCTGTTGTCATCGCATAATAAACACGATTTGATATGATATTTTTTGTTTTCCCATTCATATATTTTACAGGTTTTATTTGTAAAATATTTGTCTTCATTCCCTCTAAACACCGCATAAATTCTTGGGTAATGATATAAGTGTATTCAGATAAACTACGTACAGGGTAGTCATATTCCCTTAAATTAGAGACCAAAATGAGATTATCAGGAAGTATAATTTTTTTACGCTTCCGTGTTATTCCCGCATACCAGGGAAGAGAACCATATTCCACCTTAAAATCGTTCAGTTGGAAGGAGGGGAGCAACTCCTCTGGCAGTAGATAATTATTGTAAAACCCAATCCCGCATGGGATGTTGTGACTGATAGTCAAATAATAAAATTTCATCATTGAAAATCCTAACCCAATCTTTCCAGATATTGGTTTGGCAAAAATGGGGCAGACAGTCTGCTTTTCTCATTCATTTCTAAAACTCCCTTATATCACTAACTAAATACGGTCCGCATCGATTCATCACCACTTCCTCACACACAAATTTAGTCTTATACCCACTAACCTTTTTAATTGGCAACCTTATCTATATCGATATCAGAAATTTTCAATTTTTCTAACAAACCCAGGTCGTCTGAAAATTTTCAGACGACCTTTTTGCTTTTTTATTTCGACCAGCCGCCGCCCAATGCCTTATACAGCGACACCAGCATCTGCGCCCTTGCCAGCCGCGCCGCAATCAGGTTTTCCTGCATTTGGCCTTCGGCGATATGGGCTTTGAGGGCGACATCCAGCGTTTTGTAGCCGTTGCGGAACATTTTTTCCGTATCGGCCGCGTGGCGTGCCGCCTGATTATGGGCGGTTTGCAGCAACTCGGTTTGACGGCTTAGCGATTCCACGCCTTGATATGCGCTGTCAACTTCGCCCAGCGCGGTCAGGAGCCGTTTGTCGTATTCCAGCAATGCCGTCTGAAGGCGCGCATCGGCAGCTTTGATATTGGCTTTGATGCGGCCGTTGGTAAACAGCGGCGTCTGTATGCCCACCGACAGCAAACTTGCCCAGCCGGTCAGCGAACGGTCGCCGTCCACACCGATGCGCCCGCCCTGCCCCATAAAGCTGATGGTGAAGCGCGGCAGCAAATCGGCTTTGGCACTGGCGAATTTGGCGGCATAGGCATTGACTTGCGCCGCCTGCGCGCGCAGGTCAGGGCGGCGTTCCAGCAAACCTTGCGGCGTCTGCCCGCCCGGTGCGGAGGGTTGGCGCGCCAACACATCGGCAGATGATTCGGTCAGTGTAAACGTTTGCGGCACGTTGCCGGTCAACACGGCGATACTGCGCACATAAGCGGCGTATTCCGCCCCTATCGTGGCGCGTTTGGCTTCCGCTGCGGTCAGTTGCACTTTCGCCTCGTTCACTTCATAGCCACTGACATGTCCCGCCTTAAATCGCCCTTCGATATAACGCACCATCCGCCGCAAGGTGGCAACGGTTTGATCGGCGGTTTTCAGACGACCTTGTGCCGCACGCGCTTTGAAATAATTGTCGGCAATATCGCCCGCCACCAGCATTTGCGCACCGTATGCCAATTCCTGCTGCCCCAGCGCGGCATAGCGGGCGGCATCGGCATCGCTGCGTTTCTTGCCAAAAATATCCGGCTCCCACGAAGCAGTCAGTCCGCCGTATAGGCTGGTGCCTGTGGACTCGATGGTATCGCCGTTTAAAGACGAGGCCTGCGGATAACGCGAGAGCAACGCCCTGGCATTACTGTCGAGCGGGCTATCCATTTTGCTGTAATTCGCCCCCGCCTTGCCGCTCAGTCCGACGGTCGGCCCCAAATCGGCACGCGCCGCCCCCGCCACGGCACGGGCTTCGTTCAGACGGCTGACGGCGATTTTCACATCATGCCCCTGCGCCAAACCCTGCGCGATTAATCCACTTAACACCGGATCATTCCACTGCTGCCACCACGCCCCGATGTCCGCATTGCCCTTCGCCGCCGCATCTTGCGTAAATGTTTCAGGCAATTCAACTTGACTGTTTAACGGAACTTCTGTGTTTTTACAGCCTGCAAACGCCAAGACTGCGGCAATACACAATAAATGGATTTGATTGAATTTCATCGTATTTTCCTTTTTGAAAAGGTTTTAGCGTTCCGTGTTGGCGAAATTTGTTTCGCTCGTTCTCAGTGTGCTCAGCCTCTTGACGGGGCAACCTTTCAGACGACCTTTCAGAAGATTTTTTGCGAAACCTAGAAACCTGAATGTAAGCCTGCGGCTTACTGCCCTCTCCCTAACCCTCTCCCACGGGGAGAGGGGACAAATTGGTCGAATCCCTAAAAATGGTTGGGTTTCAGCATCCTCAATCTCCTCCTCCCACGAAGAGAGGAGACAAAATTGGCGGGAAACCCAAAGCATGGTTGGGTTAATGAGGCATTAGATTTTCTTTCGAAAAATATGGGTATCAAAAAAGCCTTGAAACTTGGTGGCTAGACAAACCGTACCCTATCGAAGCTAACGCCTATAATAAATAGTCCGTATCAAGCATGGCAAGTTCACAGGACTTGCGCCTGGTTCCACGATATAAAGCCTATATTCATGATAAACAGCAGGACGAAACCCATCGACAAGGTCGTCTGAAATCCAATTTCGCTTTTCAGACGACCTTGTACCGTAAATTAATTCTGCAAATACAATGTTGCTTACCGCACAACAGCTTTTCCTACCGTTACGCCTTCTATACATCCTTCTCATGACAAGAATGCTACAATTGGCATATTTTTTACCGTTATCGGACAGGTGTTTTATGCAGTATTTCTGCCTACTCATCCCCATCCTCATTGGCTATTTTCTTGACGAAATGACCGTCGGCGTCATTTTCGGCTCTATTTTATGGTTGTTTGCGCGGGAACTCGGCAAACCGCGTCAGGAAGAACATGATGCGAAACTGCAAAACCTGGAAAAAGAAATCGAATTGCTGAAGCTGCGTTTGACGGCTTTGGAACACGAAACCGTTCATGATAAAGCAGAAGTCGGGCAGGCTAGGAAACTGCGCGCTGTTTTGTCCGAACATGCCGACGATATTCAGACGACCCCTGCGCCGCTTCATGAGAAGGTTGAACCTGTCGCAACTGCGGACAATGCGCCTGTCGAGCCGCACATTGAGCCGGTTGCCGCTCCCTCTTTTTCTACACCTGTTCCCCCTGTTTCCGCCGAACCTTCCGTGCAGCCCGAACCTGCTCTGTACGCAGACAGCGTTGAAACGCCTGCCCAAGTTTCCGCTATTCAAGAAGACGAACGCAAACAAGACGCGCCTGTCCTGCAAACGTCGTCTGAAAACGAAGTGCCGATGTCGTCTGAAAATACATCAGAAAACATCGACACCGAATCTCGTGAAACCGTTATCCGCAAAGAGGAAGGTTTCGATTTCAAATTCTCCGAAAACCCCATTGTTGCTTGGTTCCTGCGCGGCAATCCGCTGCTGAAAACCGGTATTGTGGTGCTGTTCCTCGGCTTGGCGTTCCTCTTGCGCTATGCCTCCGAACGGATTTATGTGCCGGTAGAAATGCGTTACCTGACCGTGGCAGGCGCGGGTTTGGCGGCGGTCATCGGCGGCTGGAAGCTGCAAAGCCGCAAACGCGAATACGGCTTGGTGTTGCAAGGCTTCGGCGTGGCAGTGATGTATCTGACCTCTTTGGCGGCGTTGAAACTGCATCCGCTGCTGCCCGCACCGATCGTGTTCGTGCTGATGGTGGCGATGGTCGTATTAATGGCGTTGCTGGCGATCAGGCAAAACGCGCAGATTATGGCGCAGGTCGCCTTGGTCGGCGGTCTGGCGGCGCCCATCCTAGTATCGGACGGCAGCGGCAATTATTTGGTGCTGTTTTCCTACCTTTCCCTGCTCAACGCCGGCGTAGCGGCGATTGCCTGGTTTAAGGCATGGCGGCCGCTGAACCTGACGGGTTTCGCCGGAACCTTCTCCATCGCCGCGTTGTGGAGCATGCAAAGCTATACGCCGCAGCATTTCGCCACGACCGAACCTTTCCTGATTTACCACTGGCTGCTCTACACCTTCATCGCCTATCTGTTCGCCCGCCGCAAGCTGACGGAAAACCGCGAAGACACGCTCGCGCCCGTTGCCGACAATGCGACGCTGGAAGAAATTTGGAACAGCCTCTGCTCCCACGGTCTGCGCGTCCACGTCCTCGACCATACTTTATTGTTCGGCACGATGGCGGCGGCGTTCGGACTGCAATACCGCATGGTGGAACACTGGCCGTCTGCGGACGCATTCTCCGCGCTGGGCTTCGCCGCCGTTTACGGGCTTGCCGCGCTGATGCTGAAACGGCAACAGGGTTTGTATATCCTGCGTCAGGCATTTTTCGCCCTGTCGCTGCTTTTCCTCACGCTCGCCGTTCCGCTTTACTTTGAACGCGGCAACACCGTCATCCTGTGGACGGTAGAATCCGCGCTCGTGTATTTCTTCGGACTGCGCCAACAGCGTCCGCATATGCGTTTGGGTGCGCTCGTCGTTTATCTACTGGCGGCGCTGACCCAACTGAGCGGTTATCAGGAGGGAGAATCCACCATCCTGCAAGGTCAATGGTTCACCACACTGCTGACCCTGTTCGGCGGCGCGGCAATTTACCTGCAATGGCACCTCTACCGCCGTAAAGGCTCGGCACACTGGGAACACTCGCTTCAAAGCGCAACCCTCTGCGCCGCCCTGCTCTACACATCCATCCTACCTTTACTGTTTTTCGCGGAACGCGGCAGCATCATCATTTTCTCTGCTTTGGTGGCAGCTTGGGCGTTCTGCCGAGGCAAAGGCAAGTCGGAGGTGTTCAGCACATTCGCCTTGGGCAATGCAATCTTTATCCTGCTCTTCCAAGCCTCGATTAATAATGAATCCAACGGCTTCCTGACACACTGGCACCTCTTTGCCGCCGCGCCGCTGCTGTTTGCCGCGGCCTACATGCTGCAATATTCGCGCGTCCAAACCGAAGCATCGGAAAACCAAGGCAAACAAGACCAAACCCTCCCGTTCTCGCAGATTGCAGGCTGGGCTATCCTCGTTATCGCCCTGATGCTGGGCGGCTTCGCCATCTATACCCAATGGACGGGCGAAGAAACCCTGTTCATCGAGCTTTGGGCCTTGCCGATATTCACCACCTTGCTGTTGCTTGCCAACCGTTTGAACTGGAAAGAGCTTTTTCAGACGACCTTGGCATTCCTGCCCCTGTTTGCCCTGCACTTCATCGGCTATCACCTCGAACACCTATGGACGGCCGCCGCAGCCCTGCCGCTTGCCGCCGCCACCGTGTTGAACTTCGTCATCCTGAATAACCGCCAAACCAATGCGCCTATCGGCTTGCACAAACTCAACATCATCATGCTCGGCATCCTTTGGTCGCTTTGGGCAGGAATGTATGTCGGCGATCGTCTCGACGGCGTTTGGTCGCAGCTCTCGTGGCTTGCCGTACCGCTGATCATGTGGGTCGTCCTCCATACGCAGCGGCAGCGCGGCTTTTTCAGACGACATCAAGCTGCCTATCAGCATTTCGCCCTGCCGATAGCCGCCCTTACCGCGGCAAGTTGGATGATATGGACGAACTTCTCCACTCCGTTCCAACCCGCGCCGTTGCCGTATGTCCCGCTGCTTAACCCGCTGGAGCTCGCCTGCGCCGGAATGCTGTGGTTCGCCCTGAAGTCCCTGCCTGAAGCCCTGCCTGCAGAATACCGCCGCGTGAACGCGCCCGGCGTCGCCGCCCTCGCATTCATGGTCATCAGCGCGGGTGTGATGCGTCTGTGGCACTTCTACGACGGCATCACTTGGCGCCTCGACATCATGCTTCAATCCTTCGGCCTTCAAGCCAGCCTCTCTGTCGTCTGGGCAGTGACTGCCATCATCCTGATGGTGTACGGCAACCGCCGCAAACTGCGCCCCTTCTGGATAACCGGCGCAGCGCTGATGGCCATCGTCGTCGTCAAGCTCTTCCTCATCGAGCTTTCCAACAGCGGCGGCATCGCCCGCATCGCCTCCTTCATCATCGTCGGCGTGCTGCTGCTCTTGGTCGGCTGGTTCGCGCCCGTTCCGCCCAAAGCGGTGGAAAACGAAGAGGACAAAGCATAGCCCAGTCCCAAAGAAAAGGTCGTCTGAAAACCGACAGCAAGTTTTGCTAGAATATTTTCAGACGACCTTCAGGCATCCCGAATCCAACCCGGCACGGCAGAAAATCCGACAGCTTTTGTCAGACCTGCTTCAATCTAAGCGTGCTTTACCGATTATTGATGGATTATAGTGGATTAAATTTAAATCAGGACAAGGCGACGAAGCCGCAGACAGTACA
>CAKARM010000097.1:0-7715 GCA_916720585.1 uncultured Neisseria sp. | reverse complement strand
TTTCTTCGCGGAAGTTGGTTTCAATCACGCCGCCTTTGGTGCCGCCGTTGGCTGCTGCGTAAGACAGGGCGATGTCGCGGGCTTTGCCGCTTTTATCTTGGTAAACGGCGATCAGTGAAGGCACGCCGCCGCCTTTGAGGAATTCGCTGCGTACGGTGTGGCCGGGGCCTTTGGGGGCGACCATAATCACGTCCAAGTCGGCACGCGGTACGATTTGGTTGTAGTGGACGTTGAAGCCGTGTGCGAAAGCGAGTACCGCGCCTTGTTTCAGGTTAGGCTCGATTTCGTTTTTGTATACGACGGGTTGGTTTTCGTCGGGCAGCAGAATCATCACTACGTCTGCTTTTTTGGTGGCATCGGCTACGGACAATACTTCGAAACCGGCTGCTTCTGCTTTTTTCCAAGAGCCGCCTTGGCGCAGGCCGACTACTACGTTTACGCCTGAATCTTTCAGGTTGGCTGCGTGGGCGTGACCTTGTGAGCCGTAGCCGATGATGGCGACGGTTTTGCCTTTGATCAGGGACAGGTCGGCGTCTTTATCGTAATAAACTTGCATTTGATTTCCTTTGGGTAAAATGGATTCCGGCTTTGTGTTGAGGATGCCGGACGGTTGGATTGAGGGTAAAGGGTTAAACGGAGAGTTCTTCCATCAAAACGATTTCGAGCGCGTCGGTTTTGCCGTCGATGGCTTTGACGAAACCTTGGAAATGTTCGCTGGCGTTGTGCGCGTCGATGGCTGCTTGGGATTTCCAGTTTTCGACGAAGACGAAACGTTCGGGTTTGCCGATTTCCTGATGCAAATCGTAGCTGATGTTGCCTTCTTCCGCTCGGCTGGCTTTGACCAGGCTTTGGAACAAGGGTTTCAGCGTTTCCGTGTATTCGGGTTTGACGGTAACCAGCGCGACGATTTTAATGTTTGACATCAATCTCTCCTGCCGTTTCTGTTTTCAGACGACCTATCGGGTCGTCTGAAAACCTGACGGTGTTAAATTTTCAAAATACGCTCGCCGCGGCCGATACCGGCTGCGCCTGTGCGTACGGTTTCCAAAATCTGGGCGCGTCCGACGGTTTCGAGGAAGGAGTCGAGTTTGTCGGTCGAACCTGTGATTTCGATGGTGTAGCTGCGGTCGGTTACGTCGATGATGCTGCCACGGTAGATTTCGGTCAGGCGTAAAAATTCGTCGCGGTCTTTGCCGACGGCGCGGACTTTTACCAACATCAATTCGCGTTCGACAAAACGGCTTTCGTTCAAATCGACCACTTTGACGACCTCAATCAATTTATTGAGTTGCTTGGTGATTTGTTCGATGACTTGCTCGTCGCCGTGGGTAACGATGGTCATGCGCGAAAGGGTTTTGTCTTCGGTCGGGGCTACTGCCAAGGAGTCGATGTTGTAGTCGCGAGCGGAGAAAAGGCCGACCACGCGGCTCATCGCGCCTGATTCGTTTTCCATCAGAACAGATAAGATATGTCGCATTGTCGTTCTCCTTACGCTTTCGGGTTTTCGCGCATATGCGGCGGCAGGACCATTTCGTCCAAACCTTTGCCGTTGCCGACCATGGGCAGCACGTTTTGTTTCTTATCGGTCAAGAAGTCGATAAATACCAGACGGTCTTTTTGTTTGACCGCTTCCAAAAGCGCGCCTTCAACATCGGATTTTTTGTCCACGCGGATGCCGATGTGCCCGTATGCTTCTGCCAGTTTGACGAAATCGGGCAGGGAATCGAAATAGGTTTCCGATTCGCGGTTGCCGTAATACAGCTCCTGCCATTGGCGAACCATGCCGAGGTAGCCGTTGTTGAGGGTAACGACGTTAATCGGGACATGGTATTGGAAGCAGGTGGACAATTCCTGGATGTTCATCTGAATCGAACCTTCGCCCGTAATACAGAATACGTCTTGGTCGGGAGCGGCGAGTTTCGCACCCAACGCATACGGCAGACCTACGCCCATCGTACCCAAGCCGCCGGAATTGAGCCATTGGCGCGGGCGTTCGAACGGATAATATTGCGCCGCGAACATTTGGTGTTGCCCTACGTCCGAAGTGATGATGGCGGAATTGCCGGTAACTTCGGCAAGTTTCTGCACGACATATTGCGGCTTGATGATTTCGCTGTCGTTGTCAAACCACAGGCAGTTGCGCGAACGCCATTCTTCGATGTTTTTCCACCATTTGTCCAAAGAGTCGGCGGCAGGAGCATCCTGTTTGCCCCACAATGCAATCATTTCGGACAAGACGTTTTTCACGTCGCCGACAATCGGAATATCGACTTTGACGCGTTTGGCGATGCTGGACGGGTCAACATCAATATGAATGACTTTTTTGGCTTTTTCAAAAAATTTGGACGGAACGGAGACGACACGGTCGTCAAAACGCGCGCCCACTGCCAACACGACATCCGCGTTTTGCATGGCGAGGTTGGCTTCGTAAGTGCCGTGCATACCCAGCATGCCTAAGAATTGGCGGTCGCTTGAAGGATACGCACCCAGCCCCATCAGCGTGCCGGTACACGGTGCGCCTGTCATGCGGACAAACTTCGTCAGCTCTTCCGAAGCATTGCCCAATACCACGCCGCCGCCGAAATAAACGATCGGACGTTTGGCGGAAGCCAACATTTGGATGGCTTTTTTAATCTGCCCGATATGGCCTTGCACGACAGGTTGGTAAGAGCGGATAAAGATGTCTTCCTGCGGATAGCTGAATTTCGCCATCGCCTGCGTTACATCTTTGGGAATATCGACTACGACTGGGCCGGGTCGGCCGCTGGCGGCGATTTGGAATGCCTTTTTAATGGTCTCGGCAAGCTCGTTGACGTTGGTTACCAAGAAATTGTGTTTGACGCACGGACGGGTAATGCCGACCGTATCCACCTCTTGAAACGCATCCGTACCGATGAGCGAATTGCCGACCTGTCCGCTGATGACCACCATCGGAATCGAATCGCTGTATGCGGTGGCAATGCCTGTCAGCGCATTGGTCACGCCCGGACCGGAAGTAACCAGCGCGACGCCGACTTTGCCGCTGACGCGCGCATACGCATCTGCCGCGTGTACCGCCGCCTGCTCGTGGCGGGTCAGGATGTGCTTGAATTTATTGAGTTGGAAAATAGCGTCGTAGATTTCGATGACTGCGCCGCCCGGATAGCCGAAAACATACTCTACACCTTCGGCTTTGAGACTTTGCACTATGATTTGTGCACCTGATAATTGCATAATGACCTCTTTTATACGGCTTCAAACCAATAGGGGCAACCCGCCTCACCACAGCACCTGTAATGCAAGCCCTCCAAGCAGCGGTTTAGGGTACGCGCATTGAAGGAACACGGCGACAGTCAGACTGTCCAATCAATTGGAATGAAACACAGAGTTTATGAATGAAAGAATGCAAACGATAACGCAAACCGCCTGTTCAATCAAGACAAAATCTTTCATCTTTTAACATTATCCGAATACCGAAAAGATTGAGTATTGATTTTTATAAAATAAATATTCGGGCATTTGGAATATATTAATGAAAATTGTTGACAGTTTTTATAGAAGGGGTCGTCTGAAACCCGTTTTATAGTGGATTAAATTTAAATCAGGACAAGGCGACGAAGCTGCAGACAGTACAGATAGTACGACAAGGCGAGGCAACGCCGTACTGGTTTAAAGTTAATCCACTATACACTGTTTTCAGACGACCCTCAGGCTACCACCCTCCTCCTCCAGTTTCGCATTCTCTATAAACTCATTTCTCCCGTTTTGTCTATGCCCTCCGGCATGTTTTCCAAGAAGAGATGCAACAAATGATCAATCACCAAATCATTGGTGGTGCTGCAATAAGGCCTATTCGCATAATGTTCTTTGTGATGATGGTATTGGCTTTTGATAATGGCGGAATCCTGAACCATCAGACGTTCAAGAAACGGGCGGAACAGATGGAATTTGATGGGCAACGGAAAGCGGCTTTTAGGAAAATGGACTCGGACATTTAAGCCCATACTGCCCTTGTTTTGAGGGATAAAGAAGGCGGAAATCCGATATTCATGACTGTTCGGTGTGAAGTAATCGATACGCACCAAACCCGGGAAGGTAAATGCCGCATCGTTAACGGTAATGCCTTTGTCGAACAGCTTGTTAATCAATCCGTTTTGCTGTTGATTGAGACGATAATGCGTCACGAAACCGCGTTCATGGTGGCTCTGGCTGATCTGCATGCTTTGTTTGCCGTTGTTGCGCAGCAGTTTGGCATGGATATAGCGCGTATGGGTCGGGTCGAGGAAGTTTTCGATGGCGTGGATAAAATCACCTTCCATATATCGGACGGCGTTGGCGGTTTCAAAACCTTCAGGTGCTTCAAAATCGGCATACGGTTCAAAAGGAATATCGGAAACCAGACAAACCCACACCCAATCGTCGTACTCTCGGCATGGAAACGTAGGAACACTCTCAGCTTCTTCACAAGCACACATCCCGCCGACAACAGTCAAAACTTTGCCTTGCGCGTCAAACTCCCAGCCGTGATAACAACATTGGAGTTTGCCCGAAACGATTTTGCCCGCACTCAGCGGCACATGCCGATGCGGACAGCAATCATCCATACAGGCTGCCTGTCCGTTCAGCCGTACCAACACCAGCTGCTGTCCCAACAATTCGCGATGAACGGGTTTGTCTTTCAGCTGCTTGCTCGGTATCAACGGATACCAAGCGCGTTTCATTTTTTCTATATTCATGGTTTGTGTCGTTTTATTTGATTGTGATGGCAAATCAACTTTTTTATGTTGATACACCTCTTTTGAAACTTACAGCATGGATTAACCTAGGCAACTCTTACGTTTATAGGGGCGGTAAGCTTTTCCATTAAAGCGGTAACGCGTTTCGGTGCAATATCTTGCATTGCCTTCTGTAACGGCGATATCGCGCAAACCGTTATGTTGTTTCGGCAAGATATTGATTCCATAGCCTCCGCCTTCCAACAAGACCTCTGATTTGCCGCGTCCGCTGGAGAGGATTTGGAATTCTGTCAATGCGCTGCCGCCCATTGTGCAGACTGCGACGAAATATTTAGCGTCCTTTTTCAGGGAAAGTGAAACAGGCGCAACGGCAAAATCACCGCATTCGTTTTGTATGGATTTGAACGCAGACTCTACCTTTGCATTGGCGGAATATTGACGGAATGCCGGATTGCCCGATACTTCCAACGATATCGTTTCGGCGGATGCGGCCGCAGTGGCGGCAAGGCAGATGAGTAAAAACGTTTTTTTCATGATGTACTCCGTGTTTTAAGTTCAATATTTATAGTGGATTAAATTTAAACCAGGACGGCGTTACCTCGCCTTAGCTCAAAGAGAACGATTCTCTAAGGTGCTGAAGCACCAAGTGAATCGGTTCCGTACTATCTGTACTGTCTGCGGCTTCGTCGCCTTGTCCTGATTTAGTTAATCCACTATATGTTTACAGTTTGTATTTAATCAGGATTTTTTTGTAATACCCCTGGCTCAATGCGTGTAACAGCTTCCAAATAAGCCGGCGCGCAGGTCGGAGATGGGACGTATAGACCGCCATATATTCGATTTCAGGCATTGCGCCGCGTACCCTTTTGAAATCGGGCGCACCGGAACTGAAATTTAAAGGGACATCCGCTTCGATACAGGTTTGCATGGAACGCGTCATGCAGCGGCGGTATAAGGCATCACTTTGCGGCTTGGCATCATCGTAGCCGACGATGGGCGAAGTAGCGGTATTGCTGTCGATGACCACGCCTGATACTCCGGCACTTTCACCGGTTTTGCCGTCACGCAGTAGAAATAAATTCAAGATATCGCGCGATACGGCTTCGCGCATAAATTCAGCGGTAAATTGTACGTTTTGCTTGGAATATTTGTTCAGATACAGGCGGTTGTACCAATGCACCGCCGCTTCAAAATCCGCATCAGGGCTGTCGGCACTCAAGCGCTCAAAAACATAACGTCCATCATTAAATATCTTGCGGTCGCGTTTGGTATTGGTTTTTGCCCTGACTGCCTGCCAATCGTCCATAATGTAAACCTGCCGCGTCACAACCATTTTCCAACCGAGCTGTTCCAGCCGTTCAATCAAATCCTTATGTTGGCGCGGATTCAGCGAACGGACGGACAAAGCATGTTTCGGCCATTTTGCGACGGCGGCTTGGGTCAGCTTCGACATTGGGGTCGTCTGAAAAGCCTCTGAGAAGCTATTGGTAGAGAGGCAATAATTGTTCAGCGTCACCATACGGTCGATCTGATTCAACCGCAGAATGCCACTTAACGCCGACAACAAACCGGCCGCAAGCATACGCTGCCCGCCGGGCAGTTTGACCAACTCGTCCCTCGCATAATCCACGATTGCCGAATGCGGCGACGCGGTATAGCAATTAGGTGTGATCCGGTCGATGACGGTGCAGGGAATATCCAAACCGTCGATATTCAAAACCTCGGCGCGGGCATTCATATTGGCAAACAGGCGTTGCAGCGGAATGTCTCGGAACAATGCCGCAAATTCGTGGGACAGATCAGTTTTCATCGCCGTCAAACTCAATATCGAAAGTGCTGGTGCTGGTTAAAGGCTTATGATGCCGGATACTGCGCCACATCATCTCGCCCAATGCCAGCCATTGCGCATAGAAAGGCAAATCGGCAATCACATCATCGGCTCGGCGGAAGTCCTGCCAAAGCGCCGTCCATTTTCCCTCTTTCCAAGCCCGATAACCGAAAAGCAGCGGCAAGGTCGCGCCGACCCGTAAAGGTTTGGATGGCGTGTTGTGTTTCCGTTGCTGCAAGCGCCCTGCTCCGTCAAATATCAAATCCTCGCGTAAAAGATGCAGGCCGCTGGTCGCGCGGGGGTTGCATTCCAACAGCCACAAATCATTTCCATCATCAATAAAGTCAAAAGCCGCCTGTCCGTGATACGCGTTTTGCTCGGCAAATTTCGTCACAAATTCGTCCAAACGCGGGTCGGAAAGCGGCTCGAAATAGGTCGATGCCGAATCGTTGAGCAGGTAGCGCGGGCGGTAGGCGGCATGCGCCAACACGCTGCCGTGTTCGCAAATCGCATAATTGCACACCCCCTGCCCCGTAATGAAATCCTGCTGCACCCAAGGATAATCCGCACTGATATGGATATTTTTCAGACGACCCTCCGTCACGCCGCGTATTACGGAACGACCGAAACGCGAATAAACGGGCTTCAATACCGTTTTCTTCACGCTGTCGTATCCGACCTCGCCGACCGATGTAATTCGGCGCGTAGCCGGAAAACGCACCGCCGTATCCTGCGGCATCCGCTCGAAAAAACGGAATTTGTCATGCAGGGTGAACAGCGTTTCATGATCGGGCATCCAACATTTGGCGCGCTCCGATTCCGGCAAATCCAGCCTCGCCAAATAAAAAATATCTTCACAGGTCGGAATCACACAATCCGCCTGCGCCACCAATTCCGTCATAGCACGCGCATAGCCGGCGAAATCCAAACGCGGCGCGGGAATGCGGCGGTACTCGCCCAATCCGGCAAAAATGCCGACCGGGAAACGCAGGCTGTCGCAAAACACAACCTGATGCCCGCCGCGTTTGGAGAAGCGCGCCCATTCCAGCGCAACGGGCGCTCGGGGAGAAGTGATGAGGATGTTCAATTTGTATTCCTGAAGCGTTTGGCTTTGCATCGATATAGTGGATTAACTTTAAACCAGTACGGCGTTGCCTCGCCTTAGCTCAAAG
>CAKARM010000096.1:0-7784 GCA_916720585.1 uncultured Neisseria sp. | reverse complement strand
GTTGGAGGGGATGTCCAACTTTTGGGGTGCAGTTCAGTTTTCAGACGACCTTTCATTCCGGTTCATTGATTAAGTCAATCTATCAAGCCTGTTTCAACTTCGCATCGGCATCCCGCAACGCGGTGCGCAAACCTTCCTCGATAACGGGATGGTAGAACGGCATATCCAGCATTTGCGGAACGGTCATCTTCATTTGATGCGCCCATGCCAACAGGTGCGCCAAATGTTCGGCGGCCGGGCCTAAGATTTCCGCGCCGATGAAGCGGCCGGTGGCTTTTTCGGCATACAGGCGCATATGGCCTTTGTTTACCAGCATCACGCGGCTGCGGCCTTGGTTTTTGAACGATACTTCGCCAATGACAAATTCGTCGGGTTGGTATTGCGCGGCAACCTGCGTGTATTTCAAACCGACAAAGCCGATTTGCGGATTGGTGAACACTACGCCGATGGTGCTGCGGCGCAAACCGCCACCGATATTCGGGTAGCGGCCCGCGTTGTCGCCGGCAATCTTGCTTTGGTCGGCAGCTTCGTGCAGCAGAGGCAGTTGGTTGGACGCATCGCCCGCGATGAAGATATGCGGAATGCTGGTCTGCATGGTCAACGGATCGGCAACGGGTACGCCGCGCGCGTCTTTTTCGATATTGATGTTTTCCAAACCGATATTGTCAACGTTCGGACGGCGGCCTACGGCTGCCAGCATATATTCGGCAACAAATACGCCTTTTTCGCCGTCCTGCTCCCAATGAACTTCTACATTGCCGTCCGCATCGAGTTTGACCTCGGTTTTAGCATCCAAATGCAGTTTCAATTCTTCGCCGAACACGGCTTTCGCCTCGTCTGAAACGACGGGGTCGGAAATGCCGCCGATGATGCCGCCCAAACCGAAAATTTCAACTTTCACGCCCAAACGGTGCAATGCCTGCCCCAGTTCCAAACCGATAACGCCCGGTCCGAACACGGCGACGCTCTTAGGCAGCGTATCCCATGAGAAAACGTCGTCGTTGATGATCAAACGGTCGCCCAAAGACTGCCACTGCGGCAGGATGACGGGACGCGAGCCGGTAGCAATCACGAAACTTTTTGCCGTGATTTGGGTATGTTCGTCAATTTGGACGGTATTCTCGTCGATAAATTTAGCCGAACCCATAATGCGCTTGTCGGCAGGCCACTCCTCCACATCGGCAACGACAAAGCCGACAAAACGGTCGCGCTCGGATTTGACGCGCTGCATGACTTCTTCGCCGTTGACGACGATGCTGTCTTTATCCAAATGCACGCCGAACGGGTCAGTATGCAATGCGTGATGGCGCGCCTCTGCGGCGGCAATCAAGAGTTTGGAAGGCATACAGCCCACGCGCGCGCAGGTCGTGCCGAACACGTTGTTTTCAATCAGGTAAACATTGTCCGAATGTAAACGGGCATTGCGAAACGCGCCCATGCCGGCAGTACCGCCGCCGATTACGACGACATCTGCTTGAATTTTTTTCATAATCTTTGTCCTTTTTTTGTTGAGCGTCCGAAGCGGTATCAGCGTGAAGCGTATCAGGTTTTCAGACGACCTATTTAATAAACTATCAAAAATAAAAAATCGATAGCCATTTTTAAAATATAGATTTAAAACAATAATCTCAAATTCTACTTGTAAATATAGAGCTATTCAGAACGACCGTGTAGCGTATCGTCTGAATAACTCTATTTTTCTGTTCAGACAGCTTTTTCAAACCGTCTTAAGCATCAAGCAATTAGTTCTTAGCCAAGTAAGCTTCCAAATCTTCGCTGCCACCGATGTATTTGCCGCCGATGAAGACTTGAGGAGCAGTCATCTTGCCGGTAATGGCGCGAACGGAAGTAACGGTTGCATCTTTGCCCAATACGATTTCTTCGTAAGACAGACCTTTGTCTTGCAGAGCTTTTTTAGCTTTAGCGCAGAATTGGCAGCCGGGTTTAGTGAAGATGGCAACAGACTCTTGAGCTTTCCAGTCAGGAGCGATGAATTTCAACATAGTGTCAGCGTCAGACACTTTGAAAGGATCACCCGGCTCTTCAGGCTCGATGAACATTTTTTCAACCACGCCGTCGTTAACCAGCATAGAGTAACGCCAAGAGCGTTTGCCGAAGCCCAAGTCTTCTTTGCCGACCAGCATGCCCATGCCTTCGGTAAATTCGCCGTTGCCATCAGGAATCATGTAGATGTTGTCAGCTTCTTCTTCAGCAGCCCAAGCGTTCATCACGAAAGTATCGTTTACAGATACGCAGTAAATTGCGTCAACGCCGTTTTCTTTGAACGCGCCGAACAATTCGTTATAACGTGGCAGGTGGGAAGAAGAACAAGTCGGAGTAAATGCGCCGGGCAGAGAGAATACGACTACTTTTTTACCTTTGAACAAGTCATCAGTGGAAACATCTTTCCAAGTGTCGCCCACGCGGGTACGGAATACGACGGAAGGTACTTTTTGACCGGTACGATCTTGCAAAGCCATTTTGGATCTCCTTGAAATTTTAGGTTTAGGGAATGATACGAGTGAATGTGTGCATTCTAGCGCAGGGAGTTTGATTTGTATAATTTATAGTTCAAATAATATTAATTACCTGAAGCTATGAAACCCAACCTGCGAACGTTTCATTTAAATAGAGGTCGTCTGAAAGAAAACAAGCCCCTGGCTTGGAATTATTTTTCGGAATCGTGTGCGTCGGACAATACGACTTCGCGGATGCTGCTTTCCACTTTGTCTTTCAACATAAAGCGGTCTTCGTCTTTGCCGGGACGAATCGGGGCGGCAAAATCAATACGGATGCGCAGCTTTTTCATGGAAACGATACGCCAGAGCGAGCGCACCAAATCAACTTGTGCATAAGACGGCACAGTCGTCCTTTTTCCGGCATCATCATAATAGCGCAGCGTAACCGCCTGAACAGGCGCGTCGGCATCGATGGCGGATTGGAAGAGCGCGGCTTTGAACGGCAAAATATCCAAGCCCAAAGAAGTCCGCGCTTCGGGGAAAAAGCTGACATTCTGCCCGGCTTTCAACGCGGCGCAAATGGCTTGGTTAATCGGCTCGACATCGCGTCGGGAATTGCGGTTGATAAACACTGTGCCTGCGTTTTGCCCCATTTTGCCCAAAACCGGCCAGTCTTTGATTTCCTGCTTGGCGATAAAGCTGCTCGGATACACTGCGCTCATGGCGAAAATATCCAGCCAAGATACATGGTTTGCTGCCACCAAAACACCCTTCACATTATCCGCGGGCGGCGTGCCGATTTCCAATTCGATATCCAAGGCTTCCAGCACGCCTTTGCCCAGAGTGATGACCGCATGATCGCGTTCGGCAGGGTTGCCGGCATCGATACGGCGCAAATGCCTTCCGGTTCGGAACAGCCATCCCGTCAGGCGGAACAACCTGCCTAAACGGGTAAAAAACGGTGCTTTTCGTGAGTGCATAACTGTTTTTCTTTTCGTCTTATGTGTATCAAATCATATCAATAAAATTTTCAGACGACCCAGATGACAAAGAGGTCGTCTGAAAACAGGTTCATAGATTATTTCTGGCAGTTCGGACAATAAAACGTCCCGCGCTGCCCCAAAACTTCTTTCTGCACCAAACCGCCGCAACGGACGCAGGGTTCGTTGTGCCTGCCGTACACCGTATATTCCTGCTGGAAATAGCCGCTTTTGCCGTCGCTGTTGACGAAGTCGCGCAACGTGCTGCCGCCGGTTTCAATCGCGCGCTGCAATACCGCTTTAATCGTTTCCACCAAGACAGCGCATTCTTTTTTCTTAACCTTGTCCGCAGGGCGGTGTGGCGATATGCCCGATTTAAACAGGCTTTCGTTCGCATAAATATTACCCACGCCGACCACGACGGCATTGTCCATCAAAGCCAGCTTGACCGCGCGTTTTTGCGTTTTAAATTTTTGGTATAGATACTCGGCGGAGAAGTCGTCTGAAAGCGGCTCGAGGCCCAGTTTTTCAAGAAGCGGATGATGCTCGGCAATGCCTTCATACCACAAAATCGCGCCGAACTTGCGCGGGTCGTGATAGCGCAATACCGTTCCGTCCGCAAACACAATGTCCGCATGGTCGTGTTTGTCGGGATGGTCAATCCGCGCATCGCCGTCCGTAAAAATCCGCAGACTGCCCGACATGCCTAAATGAATCAACAAGATACCCGTTGCAAAACCGATAACCAAATATTTCGCCCGCCGACGACAGCTCAACACCTCCTGCCCCGCCAAAAGCTCCGCCAACTGCGGATTGACCTGCCAGCGCAGCTTGGTTTGGCGCAACACGACATCCGCTACCTTTTTACCTTGAATATGCGGACTGATACCGCGCAACGTCGTTTCCACTTCAGGCAATTCCGGCATTTTTCTTTATCCTCAAGCTAATACAGTCAACATCGCCTTTTTCAGACGACCTAAGATTCTACCGATGCCAAAGCGGCCTGACAATTTGCAACCAATCGGCTTTACAGGCAGAAAGCAGCAAATTCAAGGCAGAATGACAAATATAGAAGAGGCTATATTTATGGAGTCAAACCTCTCGTTTTCAAATGTTCGACCTCAAAAGGTCGTCTGAAAACAGTCATGCCGGTTTTACCCAACACCAAATTTCTCAATCCGAAATCCGCGCCGCGCCCAAAGCCACCGTCTGCGTTCCCAATATTTTTTCAAACTCCGGCAAGGGCGTTACCCCCGCCATATGCTTGACCAAAACCAAACTGTACACCGCCGCGCACTGCGGCCACCACCTGTCCCCCGCCTTCTCCATAAAACGCCAAAACCGCAGCCCCTTTTGCGAATTCACAGCAGGCAGATACACCATAAACTTCCCGAATTCCACCTCAAAATCCAAATCCGCCAACCGCTGCTTCAAAGCCGGCAAAGTCAGACAATGCTCCTTTTTAGGCAAGCGCGTTCCATCAAACCACCTGCTGAAAAACCACAAAGATTTCGGATTAAACCCCGTCAAAACCAACCGCCCTTCAGGTTTCAACACCCTGGACGCTTCATGCAGCACTTGCGTCAGCGCGGCAGTTTCATGACTGTGCGGCATCAGCAGCACATCAATAGAATGACTCTCCCAAGCCATAGCGTCCGCCGTCATCAATACATCGCGGGGAACGGCAACCACGTTTTCAGACGACCTCAACCATTGACCGCCTTGTTGGACAACGGTTTGTCCGTCAAAATATTGCAAATGCCGCTCAAAAAAAGCAGCTTCGTTCTGAGCAACATAACGCCCCATAGCCGTATCTTCAAACCATACATCCATAGTCGTTATCCTATTAACTGTTTCATGCGTTCGTTTCTACTGTCCGATAGAAAAATACAATGCAATCGCCGTATTTATGCCACAGATTTTAACATTAAGACCCAAGCATATGTAAATTTCACCCCCTTTACCTTGACGGCTACATCTTCAAACAGTACCATCGGGTAGACTAAATTTAACCTTATATTATTGATAATTATTGATTCATCATGGCAAAACTGAAAACCATCGCACTTACCATTTCAAGTTTATCCGCAGCTTCCGGCGCAGCATACGCTCAAAATGCCACACCAGATCAAGTAGGTATGGCAATGATGCGCCTCAATTCCTCTCTTTTGGATCAAGCCAAAGCGCAAACTTTCGGAACGGGCAGCCTTTGGGCATCGTTGCGCAAGGATTTCCGTATGAACGAGGTCAATTCCGAACTTGTTCGCCGCCATGAGAGCAAATTCGCTGCCAATAGTGCCTACTTCGACCGCACCATTACCCGCAGCAAACCCTATATGTACCATATTGCCAACGAAGTCAGAAAACGCAATATGCCTGCCGAAATCGCATTGCTGCCGTTTATCGAAAGCGCATTCGTTACCAAAGCGAAATCACATGTCGGCGCATCCGGTCTGTGGCAGTTTATGCCTGCAACGGGTCGCCACTACGGCTTGGAAAAAACCCCTTTGTATGATGGCCGTCACGATGTCTACGCAGCAACTGACGCAGCATTGAATTACCTGCAATACCTGCACGGATTATTCGGCGACTGGTCCCTTGCACTGGCTGCCTACAACTGGGGCGAAGGTAATGTCGGCCGTGCCGTCAATCGGGCGCGCGCGCAAGGTTTGGAGCCGATTTACGAAAATCTGCGCATGCCTGACGAAACACGGAATTACGTTCCCAAACTCTTGGCCGTACGCAATATCGTTGCCAACCCGCAAACTTTCGGCATGAATATCACCGAAATCAACAATCAGCCGTATTTCAAATCCCTGAGCATCGACAAGCCGATTGACAACAGCACTATCGCCCGCTTCGCCAACATCAGCGAAAGCGAATTGCTGACGCTCAATCCGGGATTCAATGCGCCTGTATTCATCCCGAAAAACAATCGCCGCCTGTTACTGCCTGTTGATTCTGTGGCTTCTTTCGAGAAAAACTACCGAAACGCGAATCCCGATACTTTGTTGTCTTGGAACGTATACACATCCCGAAACAATACCAGCTTGAACGCCATCGCAGCAGAAACCGGCATGAGCGTTGCCGAAATCAAACGACTGAACGGCTTGGGAAATAACTCCCTGTCTTCCGACCGCAGTATTTTGGTAGCCAAGAATAAAGCAGCAAATTCGGCGACACCTGATACACTCTCATTCATCGATGTTGATAACAGACCGGATACTTACCGTTCCAATATGCCGGAAATGGCACCTATCAAAACGGCAAAAGCAAATATTCCTACAATGGATTTTGCCAACATTAAACCCGTTGCGGCAGTACCAACAGATTATGTAGCCCTTGGCAAAAAAGCAGTATCCGAAACTGCTGTCGCTCAATCAGCTCCTGTTGGCGGAGAAAGCAAAATTGCCTCTGCAACTCCTACTACCGTTGCCAAAGCAGACATCGCAACCACACCTGCAACCGCCGTTCAAACCGACTCTTCAGCAGATTTGGCATCGGCAAATGTCAAAGAAGAGCGTATTCCTGAAGTGTTTGCCCAATTGTCTCAAGCTGAAAGCAAGCCTGCCGTTGTCGAGCAAACTGCTGCAAATACAACTACTGAGCTGACTACTGCTCAAGCTGCTCCGACGCAAGCTGCTGAAACAGCCGATGAACTGATGGCGTTGGTAGATTCAAATCTTCGTACTCAAACTGAAAATGTAGCAGTCGCGCAAGCCTCCAGCGAACACAATATTGCATCCGACGCAGTCAAAGCGCGTAGCGAGCGTATTGCCGCCAATACCGCCAAACAACAAAGCCGCACTGAGGCACGTTTGGCCCGTGCGGGTAATCAGCAGCAATCTCAAACCGCAGGTGCGGGCATGCACCGTGTAGCCGATGGCGATACGCTGTTTAATATCTCACGTCGTTACAACTTGAGCGTTGCTGACTTGATTATTGCCAACAACATCAAAGGCAATAACATCCGTAAAGGCCAGCTGTTGCGTGTGACCGCAGCGCCCGCCAAAACTCGAAACAGTATCCGAAACGTTTCTTATACCGTTCGCAGAGGCGATACTTTAAATACTATCGCCAACCGATTCAACGTAGATGTAAACGATATTCGCCGCTGGAATCGAAATACCAATGGTGTGACACCCGGTCAACGTTTGAAATTAATCGGCAGTTAAGATTACTCTTCATGAAAAAGTCGTCTGAAATTTTCAGACGACTTTTTATTTGCCAACAAATTCAATTTTCCCCGCATCATCACTACCCCTCCCTTTAAAGAGAAAGTTTTTAGTGAATATAGTCAATTAAAATCAAAATAGGACAGTAACGCATCGTCAAATCGGGCGTA
>CAKARM010000095.1:0-7827 GCA_916720585.1 uncultured Neisseria sp. | reverse complement strand
GGTCATGCCGCCGACGCTGCGGTCGCCGATGGTAATCAGGAAGTTTTTGGCGGCAACGGCAGGCAGGCGCAGAACGCGGTAGGCGGCTTCGGTGATGTCGATATTGCCCGCGTTAAACGGTTTTTCAGACGACCTCACGGTTTTGTCGCTGCGTGTGGTTTTGGGCGGTTTGCCGAGCAAGACGTTCAGCGGCAAATCGACGGGGTTGTTGGAGAACAAATCGTCGCGTACTTTCAAATGACCGTCGTCGGTCGCCGTGCCGACTACGGCAAATGGGCAGCGTTCGCGTTCGCAGATGGCGCGGAACGTGTCCAAATCTTTTTCCAAAATCGACAACACATAACGCTCTTGCGATTCGTTGCACCAGATTTGCAGCGGGTTGAGACCGTGTTCTTCCAGCGGCACTTCGCGTAATTTGAATACCGCGCCGCGTCCGGCATCGTTAACGAGTTCGGGGAAGGCGTTGGACAGACCGCCCGCGCCGACGTCGTGGATGGAGATAATCGGGTTTTTGTCGCCAAGCTGCCAGCAGCGGTCGATCACTTCCTGCGCGCGGCGTTCGATTTCGGGGTTGCCGCGTTGTACGGAGTTGAAGTCCAAAGAAGCGTCGTTTGTGCCGGTATCCATCGAAGAAGCCGCGCCGCCGCCCAAGCCGATAAGCATGCCTGGGCCGCCCAGTTGGATCAGCAATGCGCCTTCGGGGATTTCGTCTTTATGCGTCTGCTGCGCCTGAATGCTGCCCAAGCCGCCGGCGATCATAATCGGTTTGTGGTAGCCGCGAACCTGACCGTCGAACTTCTCTTCAAAAGTGCGGAAGTAGCCCAAGAGGTTCGGGCGGCCGAATTCGTTGTTGAACGCCGCGCCGCCGATGGGGCCTTCGATCATGATGTCCAGCGGCGAGGAAATGTGTTCCGGCTTGCCGTAGTCTTGTTCCCACGGCTGTTTGAGGTCGGGGATGTTGAGGTTGGAGACGGTAAAGCCGGTCAAGCCCGCTTTCGGACGCGAACCTTTGCCCGTTGCACCTTCGTCGCGGATTTCGCCGCCCGCGCCCGTTGCCGCACCCGCAAACGGTGCGATGGCGGTCGGGTGGTTGTGCGTTTCCACTTTCATGATGATATGCGTGTCTTCCTCGTGGAAACGGTAGCCTTGGTTTTCCGCCGCATTCGGATAGAAACGCTCGATTTTCGCGCCTTCGATCACGGACGAATTGTCTTTATAGGCAACGACCGTGCCTTCGGGATGCGCGTTGTGCGTGTCGCGTATCATGCCGAAGAGCAATTTCGGCTGTTTTTCGCCGTTGAGGATGAAATCGGCGTTGAAGATTTTGTGGCGGCAGTGTTCGCTGTTTGCCTGCGCGAACATCATCAGCTCCACATCAGAAGGATTGCGCTGCAAAGCCTGATAGTTTTCAACCAGATAATCGATTTCGTCGGCGGAGAGCGCCAAACCCATTTCGGTATTGGCTTTGACCAAAGCCTCTTTACCGCCGCCCAAAACATCGACGGTAGAGAAGGTTTCGGATTCGAGATGGTGAAATAATTTGGAGGCCGTCTGAAAATCGGGCAGCACGGATTCAGTCATGCGGTCGTGCAGCAAAGCCGCCCATTGCTGTTTCTGTTCATCATTCAGACGACCTTCCAGCCATGCCGCGCTCGATGCGCTCTATGCCTTCCAAACCGCAGTTTTCCGCGATATTGGTTGCCTTGGAAGCCCACGGCGAAATCGTACCCAAACGGGGCGTTACCAAAAATAAATGCAAGCCCTCGCGCGCTTCGGGCGTTTGTTCAACGCTTTGCGCCACCAACAAGGCTTGCAGTTTTTCGACAGTCGCGGCATCCAGTGCTTTCTCGCTGCCGACAAAATACCAAAATTCGCTTTTCAGTTTCACTTCGGGCAGACCGAGTGCGGCCGCTTTTTGCAAGAGTTTTTCAACACGGAAATCGGAAAGGGCGGTAACGCCGCGCAAGGGCAAAACAACAGACATGATTCAGCTCTCAAATGCGGTTGGGAAAGGCTGTATTATACGCCGAATGGGTCTGGGCTGCTTGGTAATTTGGGTGAAAATGTTGACAATTTTTCAGACGACCTGCGCTGGGTGGGGCGGAAGGGTCGTCTGAAAAATCTTGATTGAAACTCGTGCAATGCTTTGATTTAAATTGTTTTTGGGAAGATTTAAAGCAAGGGATTGCAGGTTGATTTGAAAAAAACGATGCCGGGTTGCAGAAAGTTTATTCAAAAAAATTTATCGTTTATTTTTCTGATAAATCGGCATGAGTTCAGGCAGCATTCTACGGATGGCGTTGATGCGCGTCTGATTGGTCGGATGGGTGGACAAAATCGCAATGGACGAGCTGCCTTCAAGTTTGCTCATCTTTTCCCAAACGCTGATGGCAGCCTCCGGATTGTAGCCCGCCTGAGCCATCAAACGTACGCCGCCTGCGTCCGCTTCGCTTTCCTGATGGCGAGAAAAGGGCTTGGAAGCAAGTAAATCCGTACCCAATCCGACAATATTGGCATCGACTCCGGATGCGCCCGCTAAAATAGAACCGCCCAATCCTGTCAGCACTTGGCCGCCAATCGCTTTTTTGCCATGTTCCAGCAGGGCATGGGTCATCTCGTGACCGATAACGGCGGCGATTTCGTCGTCCGTCAATTTCAAACGCTCGACCATGCCGGTGTACATCGCCATTTTGCCTCCGGGCATTGCCCAGGCGTTCAATTCATTGCCGCGGAAAACATTCATCTGCCAATTGAAAGGTGTGCCGGTTTGGTTGGCCTGGTTGGCATAGGGCTTCAGGCGCTCGAATACGGCTTTGATACGGCGCGAAGTGTGGGAGGTGTTGTCCAAAACGCGCTGCGACTGCGCTTGCTGTACCACTTGCGAATAGTTTTTGGCGGCAGCCTCGTTGAGCGATGCCGTATCGTATCCCACCATATCGGCGACGGAAGTACAGCCGGTCAAAGCCATAATAGCCCCCAATTGCATCAACTGTTTTTTGTATATTTGTTTGTTCGGCATTTGCATCTCCTAATATTGTTAAAATCAAGATTCTTCAATCGGATTGCATGCGGTATTTCTGCACATCATATAAAAATGCCGTCTGATTTTCAGACGGCATAACAAATATTTTAAGAGCGGCGCTGCAACATCCAAGATTCGATCTTACGTGCGTCGTTGACTCGGGTTGTCGAAGTCGGCGAGTTCAGCAATACGATGGTAATCGGTTGGTTTTGGACGTTTGCCTTAACCACCATCGAGCGTCCTGCTTCGCGGATATAACCGGTTTTCTGAAGCTCGATGTTCCAGCTGCCTTCGCGGACGAGGGCGTTGGAGTTTTTATAGTTTTGGCGGCCGTTTGCCGTCCAAACCGAGCCGTAGTTGGAGGTCGTGTTTTTGCGGATAAGCGGATATTTGCTTGCCGCGGCGACCATGCGGTTCAAATCGTTGGCGGTTGATACGTTTTGGAAATTCAGGCCGGTAGGTTCGTAGAAACGGCTGCTGTGCATGCCCAGGCTTTGCGCTTTGGCATTCATGGCGGCAACAAACGCCGACATACCGCCCGGATAGGTGCGGCCCAGCGCGTGTGTTGCGCGGTTTTCGCTGCTCATCAGGCTCAGGTGCAACAATTCGCCGCGCGTCAGCGTCGTGCCGACGGCAAGGCGGCTGCCTGTACCTTTCAGACGGTCGATTTCGTCGGAGGTGATGGTAATGCGTTCGTTCATATCCAAACGTGCGTCCAAGACGACCATCGCGCTCATCAGTTTGGAAATGGACGCAATCGGCATCACGCGGTCTGCGTTTTTCTGATACAGGATTTCGCCTGTTTTGTTGTTAAAAATCAGGGCGGACTGCGATGTCAAAAGCGGCCCCGCCATCATCGCCTGAGCCTCGATTTTTTGTGCGTGGCTTAATGCGAAAGCTTCCATCGGGTCATTTTGGGTTGGAAAATTTTGTTCCAAAAATTGACCCAAAACGTCCATATCGTCTGCAGCGGCAGGGGCAGCGGCGACAGTCAACGCCATACCCAAACAGGCGGCACTCAGTGTTTTATAAAATTTCATAACCGACATACTTCAACCAGTAGAATTTAAGACAATTGAATTATTAAAGGGGATATTTTGCTTAAAATACAACAAAATGTAAAGTTTAATATGGTTTTTTTGCGTTTGTTTGCATCTTTTTCCCAAATTGGAAACAATCTTAAGGATGGGAAATTGTGGCGTGTTGCCATGCGTCGGAGGGTCGTCTGAAAACCTTACGCCCAACAGCTTGCCATACGGTATTTGATAAACCTTAAGATACTGATTATACTTACCGACTTTGCCGAAAACCGTTCCCACAACATTCGGATAACGGTTTGCCGATATTGCTTGAAAACAGAAGATAAATTATGACTGAAGAAAAACGCTCCTGCTCGTTTTGCGGAAAATCCGAGCATGAAGTCAAAAACCTGATTGAAGGCGAAAACGCTTTTATCTGTAACGAATGTGTAGAAACTTGCGGCGTAATGCTGCAAAGTTCAGACGACCTCTCCGCAGACAAATCTGCAACGGATGCGTCCCATCCGAACAACAAGCTGCCCACGCCTGCCGAAATCGTCGCCAACCTCAACGATCACGTTATCGGTCAGGAACAAGCCAAGAAAGCCTTGGCGGTGTCGGTGTACAACCATTACAAACGCCTGCGCCATCCCAAAGCCAACGGCAACGTCGAATTGTCGAAATCCAACATCCTGCTTATCGGTCCGACCGGTTCGGGTAAAACGCTGTTGGCGCAGTCTTTAGCGCGCAAACTGGACGTACCGTTCGTCATGGCGGACGCGACCACGCTGACTGAAGCGGGTTATGTCGGTGAAGACGTCGAACAAATCATTACCAAGCTTTTGGGCAAATGCGATTTTGATGTCGAAAAAGCCCAGCGCGGCATCGTTTATATCGACGAAATCGACAAAATCTCGCGTAAAAGCGACAACCCGTCGATTACCCGCGACGTATCCGGCGAAGGCGTGCAACAAGCCTTGCTGAAACTGATTGAAGGTACGGTTGCCAGCGTTCCGCCCCAAGGCGGCCGCAAACATCCGAATCAGGAATTTATCAACGTTGATACGACCAATATCCTGTTTATCTGCGGCGGCGCGTTTGCGGGCTTGGAAAAAGTTATCCGTCAGCGTACTGAAAAAGGCGGTATCGGTTTCGGTGCGTCCGTTCACAGCAAGGACGAAAATGCCGACATTACCGGGTTGTTTGAAATCGTTGAGCCTGAAGACTTGATTAAATTCGGTCTGATTCCCGAGTTAATCGGTCGTCTGCCCGTCATCGCCACGTTGGCGGAATTGGACGAAGACGCATTGGTCAACATCCTGACCGAGCCGAAAAATGCTTTGGTGAAACAATATCAAACCCTGTTCGGCATGGAAAATGTTGAATTGGAATTTGAAGAAGAAGCCCTGCGCAGCATCGCCCGTCAGGCAATGGAACGTAAAACCGGCGCGCGCGGCCTGCGCTCCATTGTTGAACGCTGCCTGTTGGATACCATGTATCAACTGCCTGATTTGAAAGGCGTAACCAAAGTTGTCATCGATAAAGACGTGATTGAGAAAGGCAAACAACCCAAGCTTCTGCGCGAAGACGGGAGCGAATATCAGGCAAACGCTCGGTAAAAGAACGAATCGATCATACCGATAAAATATAAAAGGTCGTCTGAAACCCTGTTTTCAGACGACCTTTTTGTTTTTTCAAGATAATTCGTTTCAATAGCAAACATCTATTACATCCGATAACATAAATATTCCAATTTTTGCCAAACTGGTCTATGATACCTAAAAGGATTGTTTACAATTCTTTGATTGCAAATCATTTGCAACGGATAGAAGAAAAACAGAAAAAAGGAACAAAGAGATGTTAGAAGCCTATCGCAAAGCCGCCGCCGAGCGCGCTGCCCTCGGTATCCCGCCCCTCCCTTTGAACGCGCAGCAAACCGCCGATTTGGTTGAGCTGCTGAAAAACCCGCCCGCAGGCGAAGGTGAATTCTTGGTTGAACTGCTTGCCCACCGTGTTCCGCCCGGTGTGGACGATGCCGCCAAAGTCAAAGCCTCATTCCTGGCTGCCGTTGCCGAAGGCAGCGCATCCAGCCCGCTGATTTCCCCCGAATATGCGACCGAACTTTTAGGTACGATGCTCGGCGGTTACAACATTCACGCCTTAATCGAACTCTTGGACAACGACAAACTCGCGCCCATCGCCGCCAAAGGTTTGAAACATACGCTTCTGATGTTCGATTCTTTCCACGACGTTCAGGAAAAAGCCGAAAAAGGCAATAAATACGCGCAGGAAGTTTTGCAATCTTGGGCGGATGCCGAATGGTTTACCTCACGCGCCAAAGTTCCCGAAAAAATCACCGTTACCGTCTTCAAAGTTGACGGCGAAACCAATACAGACGACCTCTCTCCCGCTCCTGATGCATGGAGCCGTCCCGATATTCCGCTGCACGCGCTGGCCATGCTGAAAAACCCGCGCGATGGCATCAATCCCGATAAACCGGGCGAAGTCGGTCCGATTAAATTGTTGGAAGAACTTAAAGCCAAAGGTCATCCCGTTGCCTACGTCGGCGACGTGGTCGGTACCGGTTCTTCTCGTAAATCCGCAACCAACTCCGTGATTTGGCATACCGGCGAAGACATCCCGTTCGTACCGAACAAACGCTTCGGAGGCGTCTGCTTGGGCGGCAAAATTGCACCGATTTTCTTCAATACTCAAGAAGACTCCGGTGCACTGCCGATTGAAGTCGATGTTTCCGCGCTGAAAATGGGCGATGTCGTCGATATTCTGCCTTATGAAGGCAAAATCGTGAAAAACGGCGAAACCGTTGCCGAGTTCAGCCTGAAATCACAAGTATTGCTGGACGAAGTGCAAGCCGGCGGCCGTATCAACCTGATTATCGGTCGCGGTCTGACCGCCAAAGCGCGCGAAGCCTTGAAACTGCCTGCTTCCACCGAATTCCGCCTACCTCAAGCACCTGCCGAAAGCAAAGCCGGTTTCACGTTGGCACAAAAAATGGTCGGGCGCGCCTGCGGTCTGCCCGAAGGGCAAGGTGTGCGCCCGGGTACTTACTGCGAACCACGCATGACTACGGTCGGCTCGCAAGACACCACCGGGCCGATGACCCGCGACGAGTTGAAAGACTTGGCTTGTTTGGGCTTCTCCGCCGATATGGTGATGCAGTCTTTCTGTCACACCGCGGCTTATCCCAAACCTGTCGATGTGAGAACCCATAAAGAACTGCCCGCCTTTATTTCTACCCGTGGTGGCGTATCTCTGCGTCCGGGCGACGGCGTGATCCACTCATGGCTCAACCGCCTGCTGTTGCCCGATACCGTCGGTACCGGCGGCGACAGCCACACCCGTTTCCCTATCGGTATTTCCTTCCCCGCAGGCTCCGGCTTGGTTGCTTTCGCAGCAGCCACCGGCGTGATGCCGCTCGATATGCCTGAGTCTGTATTGGTACGCTTCAGCGGCAAGCTGCAACCGGGCGTAACCTTGCGCGATTTGGTGAACGCCATTCCGCTTTATGCGATTAAACAAGGTTTGCTGACCGTTGCTAAAGCCGGTAAGAAAAACATCTTCTCCGGCCGCATCCTCGAAATCGAAGGCCTGCCTGATTTGAAAGTAGAGCAAGCCTTTGAATTGACCGACGCCTCCGCCGAACGTTCCGCCGCCGGCTGTACCGTGAAGCTCAACAAAGAGCCGATTATCGAGTACATGAAATCCAACGTCGTGTTGATGAAAAACATGATTGCCGACGGCTATCAAGATTCACGCACTTTGGAA
>CAKARM010000094.1:0-7894 GCA_916720585.1 uncultured Neisseria sp. | reverse complement strand
TACAACTATAAAAGGGTGTAGGAAAGTCTAAACAACTTCCACGGCTACGGTCCACTAGGGTCGTCTGAAAAGTTAAAACCTATTATTTTCTTTGCCTACACCCCGCTTCCCTGACTCATGTTTTTAAGGCGTTGCTCACGACTAACAAAAGGTAAGTCATTAATTTGAGGAATGCCAAAATGATCCACAAGAGGCAGCAATCCTAAATGGTGCAGCTCTTGTTCGATAGCGGCAGTCACCTTACGCATTTCAGGATTCTCAAAGTCGTAGGGCTGCTCGGTGCTAATAATGATGCTGCCACAATTTGGAAGATAGATAACCTCGTTTGCGCTGGGTACTTCCTTAGGCAGGATTTCGGCGGGTAGAAAGGAAAACCATTCTAAAGCCATACGTTTTTTGTAAAGGGAAAATGGCCGGACTCTCGAAGGGTAAAAACGGTTTATTCCTTGAAACTGGCAATGCGGCAGATATTTATCCAAATAAAAGAATATCCATTTTTTTATCAAGGTTTTATCAATGTCGGATTCATTCATCAAAAAATAATGTCCAAAAACAACAGAGCCATCGGCACTTGGGGCTAAACCTAGTTTAAACAAACCGTGTCGTTTTTCTATCGGATAACGTTCACCGCGATATTTATACCATTCCTTATAGGGCACATTCAGCCAGTTAAGGTCGAACATTTCGGGCTCATGCTGTACTTCTTCCGAAGTCAGTGCAAAATCCTTCATCAGCGCAAGATCAGCGAGAGGCAGAGGAAACTCGACGTATTTGTCTTTATAGTTGTGATTGTAGTTTTTACTGGTCTTGATTACCGGATAGCTTTTGTCTTTAAAGTTGACCATGCCGTTTTTGATATTTCTACGTTCTGTCAGCAGGTCTACTGTAACCGTATCGTTGCGTGCAAATAGCTCTTGGAGGTATTCTGTTTGAAAGGCCAGCATATCCTTGAATACTCGATCGAGGGACTGCTGCATAACGGTGAAATGCATAGTGAAATTAATTTTTTTCATTTAGTTTCCTATATTCATTTTTTTGACGCATCTGGGATTCGCTGCAATTTCTTGTCCGCCTATCGGATACTGCTAGAGTTCAATATTATTAAAAAAATTCTCCCGATTCATAGCGTCGAAAGTTTCCATATCTAAATGCGCCCATTTATATTCACTGACAAAATCCCGCAGCATTTGGCTTTTTGACACTGTTTTGCCCATGCGTCATAAATGGTTTTCCCCAGATATTCTTTAAGCGCGCCGGTTACCTCGTCTGGTGCTGAGGCGGAAATAATGATGTAGTCGTTGACTGCACTTTTTTTCAATCCTGCTGCAACGGCTTCGTCATACAACGATGAAAATTTTGAAAAATCGTTCAATAAAGATTTAATTTCCTCTTCTTTTTCAAACCTGTGTAAAGTTTTAAAAATCCACTGCTTTTCGGCTTCGTGATCTATATCGTCATTGTCTAAGTAGCTGCACGTTAAATCAAACATTGTATGTGTCCTTTCTAAAAGTAATTGTTGTGTTTGGGCAGAGTCCGTGGGTCGTCTGAAACGTCGGCGCAGCAATATCGGAACATTAAAACTCTGAAGCCTGCAGCACACTGCCACCATCGTCCCGTTTAACCAAACGCCAGATACAATAGCCTTTCCCAATTTCCGTTGTGCCGTTTTGGAGGTACTTGTAATACTCTCCTCTATCAGGAAAAACTTCTCCTTCTTCAAAATGTCGTTCTATCGCATTCTCGAGATCGTCGGGTATCCACAACCCTGCATAAGGTGCTTCCAACGGTCTCTCACGGTAAACGGGCATCAGTTCCTGCTTCGTCCCTTTAGGATCAAAAATCCCGTTTTCAAAATTGGCATTATCCCAGCGATGCAGCCAGTAATAGCCCTGGGAAGCTGAGTAGCGGTTTTTACCGTTGCCGAAAGCAGTATGTAGTGAGTCGTTCAGCTTTTGCGTCAGTATCGGCCGCATCAGGTTGTTCACTATCAGGTAATTAACGGGCAACGGTTTGGTTTTATCTCCCAAATCGGGGAATTTTCCTGCTTTGAATACCATGGTGCCGTTATAAGTCTTCAGTGTAATATCACGATAATGGTTCAAAACGTTTTGGATTTCCGTGCTGTTCAGTTTATTCTGAAACGCCTTACCGACAAGTGTGTACCAGCTGATAGATTTTATACCTTCGTACCAAAGGAGGGTTATGGGTGAATCTGAATCAGGTGTTACTCCCCAATAACGTTTGGTAACGGCGTATTCATAAAATTGGTATTTATAGTAGGAATCGGGGAGAGCGATGGTCAGTCCGGCATAGCCGTGGAAAATATCAAACTGTTTGCAAACATATTCCACCCAATCTTCGAATTCCTGCTGTTGGGCAGTAGTCGATAAAAAGGACAAAGGTAGGGTAATTTGAAGGCAAGACAATCCATTTTCATCTATTGGGTGGGAGGAGAGGGTTTTGAACTGATATTCCGGTGCTCTTTGGCCATATTCCGTATCAGAAGTCAGCACACATTCTAATCTGCGTCCTGCTTCAGCATTTTTAATGGTACGGTCTATTTTGTTTTGAAATGCGGTCGGATTGAGCCGTGCAAAACGGCGCATGTCTGTCCAAAAATGCATTTTCAAATACCCATGGTACTTTGAGTAAAAGCGTTCGGCAGCTTCCAGCGTCTTGCGTTGTCCCGCTACCGAACCGCCGCCCGTGTAGTAGATCAATATGGTCAGTCCCAAACGGGCATTGATATTGTAGTCTTCGTCATACATCAGGATTTCATCGGCTTCCCGTTGCAGGGACTCGTATAGCTTGGTTGTCATATTGTCTCTTTTATATGGTTGCTGTTGTTTACTCGGTAGGCAGATTACCGTGATGGGCATCGAATTCGTGTACTTTTCCAGTTGAACATAAATCAAAAAGGCAGATAGGACAAATGAACGATGATGAATGGTGGAAATGCGTTATGGATGGTTGTTTGAGAGTGGTGGGGATAAATAGAATTGGGTCGTCTGAATAGAGAGTTTCAGACGCCCCCTTTTGATAATGTTGTTTTTTAATTTGATCTATGTTTTGAGTTTTGAGGATATCTTCCCTGTAAAGGTTAGTAAGGGGGATTGGGCAAGGCGTAGCCAGCAGGTACATCAGCATCTCCTCGAGAATGCCAAATTGTAAAAAACGCTTCTGTCTCTTAAAACAGAAGCGTTTTCGCATTTCAGACGACCTGTAATCCGTTTGTCGGAATCGGGCTGCGGCTTGGTTTGGGTTTTATTAAGCTGTGGATCAGCCGGGCAGGTACTGCATCGGGTCGATGGCTTTGCCGTTCATGCGGACTTCGAAATGCAGTTTGACGCCGTCTGTGTCGCTATTGCCCATGGTGGCAATCGGCTGGCCTGCTGCGACTTTTTGGTCTTTTTGAACCAGAATGGTGTCGTTGTGTGCGTAGGCGGTGATGGAGAAATCGCTGTGGCTGATGAGAATCAGTTTGCCGTAGCCACGCACTTCTTCGCCGACGTAGAGGACGGTTCCGGCTGCTGCGGATTTGACGCTTTGTCCGAGTGTGCCGCCGATATCGATGCCTTTGTTGGTCGCGTTGTCGTAGCCGCGGATGATGGAATTTTTGCCGTTGTCGACCGGCCATTGCAGGGTCAGGCGGTTGACGGGGGCGACGGTTCTGGCGCTGCTGATGTCGGTACTGCCGGAACGGGGGCGGTTGGCGGCGTTTTTACGGACGCGCAAGACTTGTCCGACTTCGATTTGTGAGGCGTTGTTCAGATTGTTCCATGATGCCAAGGTGTTGACGTTTTGTCCGTAGCGTTTGGCGATTTGGCTGAGGGTGTCGCCCGGTTTGACGCGGTAGTAGCCGTCGGGTACGGGGCCGGTGGATGGGCTGCCGGCACACGCGGCAAGTGTGAATGCCAAGCCTAATGCGGACAAACGGAGAATTGCGGTTTTGAAAAATAGGGTATGGTTTGTTTTCATAGAGAACCAAAAGAATAAATCAATAGGATTATGGGCAGGCGTGAAGGTTCAACCTGTTTGGGGATTTTTTCGGGATGTTCGGCTGCCTGACGGGATATCTTTTTGATTCGTCGGATAGTTTGAAAAGCAATACGACGGATGGGGAGAGTGTCCTAGGTCGTCTGAAACGGTCGGGCTGCAACGGCTGTTTCGGTTTTCGGTATAATCCTGCATTTTACACTCGGCGCGATGCCTGTTGAACTTTATCCGTGAATACTTCTTCTCATAAATCTTCTTTGCCTTATCTGGCTGCTTGCGGCAGCTTGATTTTTTTGATTGTCCTTTCTTTATCGTGGGAACTGTGGATTGCGCCTTTGCGCAGCGGCGGTTCGTGGCTGGCGCTGAAGGCTTTGCCTTTGTGCCTGCCGTTGTCGGGTATTTTGAAGGGTAAAGTTTATACTTACCAGTATAGTTCTATGTTGATTTTGATTTATTTTGCCGAGGCGGTGATGCGTTTGTTTAATGCGGGTGCTGCCGAGGTGGTGTGTGCCGCTTTATCGTTGACGGCGTGTTTGGTGTTTTTTGTTGCATGCCTGGCTTTTGTGAAGCAACAGAGAAAGGCGGGAAAATAATGTTTATGCGTTTTTCAGACGACCTTAAGAGTGAATGGGACAGACGTTTGTTGCCGTTGTGGTGCTGTTTCTTGTGGATATGCGCCGCGCCGTTTTTGTCCTTCTATCGCGTGGGTCCGTTGTCGAGTTTTTATTTGGAAGCGGCTTCGCTGCTGGGTGCGCTGATGCTGGTGTTGGTGACGGCGTATAAGGGTTTGTTGAGCGTGCGCCTGCCTAAGGCGGCCGTCGGTTTGCTGGTTTTGGCGGTATTTTGGTGGCTTCAGGCGCGGATGATGGATTTGATTTACGTCGGCATGAACGATATGGTGATGTGGACGTTTATCATTCTAGCGTTGGCGGTATGGGCTTGCCGCGGCTGGGTGGCGGCTTACGGGCAGGAACGCATTGTGACGGTGTTTGCGTGGTCGCTGCTGTTTGGTACGTTGCTGCAGGCTGCGATTGCGTTTATACAGTTTAAGGGCTGGTACGATCTTGGTTTCCTGCGCAGCATGATTGTGTATAGCGGAAAAGAGGTCAGCGGTCAGCTTGGGCAGCGCAACCACCTCGGGCATTATTTGATGTGGGGTGTTTTGGCGGCGGCTTATTTGTGGTCAACCCGCAAAATGCCGGGCTGGCTGGGATTTTTGTTGGTCTTCCTGATGACGGCTGTCTTGGGCTTGGTCAACTCGCGCACGATTCTGGGCTATGTGGCCGGCGTGGCGTTGATTTTGCCGCTGTGGCGTTGGCGTGCGGGACGAGATTCTGCGAGGCTGGTGCGGATATTTTTCCTGACGGTCGCGCTGGTGGCGGTATTTCAATTTGCGATGGGTTCGATTTTGGAGCTGCTGGGCAACGGTCAATATGAAACGGCGGTTGAACGCGCCGGAAACAGCGGTTTTGAAGGATCGATGCGTCAGATTGAATGGCGTAAGGCCTGGACTGCCTTTTTGTCCGCACCTTGGTTCGGACACGGCTGGAACAGCTTTGCTCAACAGACTTTCTGGATTAATGCGGAGCAGCAGTATTTCCCGAATAATATCTTAGGCGTGTTGTTTACCCATTCGCACAATATTGTTTTACAACTGCTCTCCGAAGTCGGGCTGGTCGGTACGGTATTGGTTGCCCTGACGATGCTTGCGGGGCTGTGGCGGATGCTGGTGCGTCCTTACCATCCGGCTTCGCTGCTGCTGCTGTCTATGGTTGCCGTCAGTATGTGCCACAGTATGTTGGAGTACCCATTGTGGTATATCTATTTCCTGACGCCGTTTGTGTTGATGTTCGCACTCGCGCCGGCACGTTATGAAGACGTTTCAGACGACCTCGCTTGGATGCGCGGCCGCAATTGGGCGGGCGGGCTTGCTACGCTGCTGATTATCGGCGGGCTGCTGCATATGGGCTGGACGTATACCGATTTGGTTGATTACAGCCGGATTCCGAAAAATGAAAGTACGGAGATGGCGGGGCGGAAGATTAACGGTTTGCGCCATATTTCCGAAACCAGCCCGATGCTGGCTTATTATGCCGACCTCAGCCTGACCCGCCGTGCCGAGCCGACCGATATGCAGGTCAAACCTTGGGCGGAGAAGGCGGCGATTGATTCCTTGTCTTACCGCCCGTATTCCAACGCTTATCAGGTGGCGCTGTATCTCTACCGGCAAGGCAAGAAGGAAGAGGGCGCGAAATGGATGCAGGCGATGCAGTATTATTATCCGTACATGATGTCGTTTTACGCGGGCAAGCTGCGCAGCCATCCCGTGTTCCAACCGCTTTTGCCCAAGCTGCTGGCGGACTGCAAAGATTTCGTCAACGCGCCTAAGCACGAAAAAGCGAAGTCTTGCGATGTTGTGCCATAAGCAATAGGCTGATGTAAAAAGGTCGTCTGAAACCCGATTTCAAGGTTTCAGACGACCTTTTGTTATTTATTATTCACACATATTCGCTTTTATCGTTTTCCTTCCAAGCCTGATGAGAGCAGAGCCAGAGCAACACAATCCCGCATACCGTCGAAGCCAGCATCATGCCCGCCATCACCAACGCGGAACCATTGTGCAGCCGAGTCGCCAGCAATCCCACGCTTGCGCCGATGATGGATTGGAACGCGCCCAATACCCCATTTGCGCTGGCGCTTTCCTGCTTGAAATAAGCCATAAAGCAAGCTTGTGTGTTCGCGCCGACCAATCCCTGCGTGCCTACCGAAAACATTACACAAAGCACCAAAGCCCACATCGGCGGCAGTCCCATCGACCAGACCAGCAGCACCATCGTCAGGTTTGCCACAAACTGCACGATAATGCCCCATTTCAAAATACTTTGCGGGTGCGCCCCCGTTTTCAGCCGCCATGCCGTGATGCGGTTGAACGAAGCCATCGTAAGGACGTTCAGCGCAAAGGCCCAAGAATATTGATGCGGCGTCACATGGTACAGCTTTTGGTAAACAAAAGACGATTCCGTCAAAAATGCAAACATCGACGCAAAGCTGAATGCCTGAAAAAACAGATAGCCCATCGCCGCCCGCGTTTTCAGCACTCTGGCGAACCTACCCGCCACCAGTCCGAAAATGTCCATCCTGATTTTGCCCGTCTGCTTCGGACGCGGCAGGAAAGTAAAAACCAAGATGAACAAAACAAACGAATACGCCGCCAAAAAACCGAAAATAAAACGCCAGCCGCCCAAATCCTGCAACATCGAGCCGAACATAGGCGCAATCAGCGGTACGACCATCAGGATAATGCCGATTAAGGCAAACATCTGCGCCGCCTGCCTGCCCGAATAATAATCGCGCACCATCGCTCCGACGATGACCACCGTCATCCCCGCTCCGAACGCCTGTACGGCGCGCAGGTTCAACAGCCCGTCCACCGACTGCACCATCGTCAGCGCGACAACGGCCGCAAAATAAATGCTCAAACCGACCAAAGCCACCGGTCTGCGTCCCTTGATGTCCGAAACCGCGCCACCGGCAATCTGACCGAACGCCACGCCGAACATAAACAAAACCAAACTCTGCTCAATGCGGTGGATATCCGTGCTCAGCGACTGCGCCATTTCCGGAATGGCGGGCAGGTAGGCATCGACCGAAAACGGCATCAGGGCAACCAACATCGCCATCAAAACCGCCATTTGCTTTTCGCCCAGCGGGGCGGGTGTGGATTGGGACATAAGGGACTTTCTGTGTGTTTGAGTTTCTGCGGCGGCTTGGTTTGGAAAAACTTGGCTATCGGATAACGAGGGTGGGGTAAGCCGCCCAATACTGCCTTCGGAACGGAATCCGACATATAGTGGATTAACTAAATCAGGACAAGGCGACGAAGCCGCAGACAGTACAG
>CAKARM010000093.1:0-7927 GCA_916720585.1 uncultured Neisseria sp. | reverse complement strand
CCGCAGACAGTACAGATAGTACGGCAAGGCGAGGCAACGCCGTACTGGTTTAAATTTAATCCACTATATGTTTTCAGACGACCTTTGGTCGTATGGGAAGCCATAGTGGTTTTGCGTACCGCTGTGGCTTTTTAAAGTTAATCCACTATATTTTTCAACAAAACAGCCGCAGCTTGGCTAATCCAGCCATCTGAACGCGCGGCGCAGTTCGTCCGTGCCGCTGGTTTCGTAGCAGCGGCCGTGCGCCAGTATGATTTTTTCGGGCTGCCAGTCCAGCATCTGCTTCAGGCAGGCGCGGGCGGCGGTTTTGTCTTTGAAGGTGGCGCGCCAGTCGGCGGGGGCCTTGCCGTCGGGGTCGGAGATACCCGTCAGTTTCATCACGCCCGCCCAGAAGCGGCTGGGAAATTTGGCGGTTTCGAAGTTTTCAATCAAATCGGCCAGTATTAGGGTTCGGCTCGCGCGGTGGAAAAACACGGTTTCCTCCATCGCTGCGCTGCCCGTAAACGGCATTTGCACCAAATCGTCCGCCCATTGCGGCGGCGCGGCAGCACTGAGGTCGGCATCGAAACAAACGGCAATATGCTGCGATGCCGCCCGTTCGCGCACGCCGGAACTTGCCCACGCAAGCGCCTGCGGATAATGCCGTTTCCACGCGGCGATGTGGGCGTAGTGGATTTTGTTGGGCGAAACCAGATGGCGGACTTCGCCGAGCGCGTCGATTTGCCGCAGCAGTTCGGGCACGGGTTCGACCGGCGAATGGCACCACAGCCCGCCGTCGTTCAGGCGCACGACGGTCATGCGGGTACTGAACGGTACTTTGACGCCCAGCGGAAAATTCATGTGTATGACTTTTCCGTCGGCAATCCAGATGCCGTCTGAAAAAGGTTTCAGGGTATGGAGCGGGTGGTAGAGATGGATTTTGTCGGTCATGATGGCCCTTACAGTTATAGTGGATTAGCTTTAAACCAGTACGGCGTTGCCTCGCCTTGCCGTACTATCTGTACTGTCTGCGGCTTCGTCGCCTTGTCCTGATTTAAATTTAATCCACTATATTCTCGGCTGATTATTCGACCGCCCTCTTGCCGCAGACGTTCCCACTCCGGACGGAACACGTTTTCAGACGACCTTTTTACTTTCCAAATATTCCGTCAGCCCGCGCTCGCGCAACACGCAGCTCGGGCATTCGTGGCAGCCGCCGACAATGCCGTTGTAGCAGGTATGGGTCTGCTCGCGGATGTAGTCCAGCGCGCCCAGTTCGTCCGCCAGCGCCCAAGTTTGCGCTTTGGTCAGGTACATCAGCGGGGTGTGGATTTGGAAGGCGTAGTCCATCGCCAGATTGAGGGTGACGTTCATGGATTTGACGAACACGTCGCGGCAGTCGGGATAGCCGGAGAAGTCGGTTTCGCACACGCCCGCGATGATGTGCCTGATGCCTTGTCCTTTGGCGTAGATGGCGGCATAGAGCAAAAACAAGGCGTTGCGTCCGTCCACGAAGGTATTGGGCAGGCCGTCTGAAACGGTTTCGATGGCGGCGGTGTCATCCATCAGGGCATTGTGCGTAATCTGCTGCATCAGGCTCAAGTCGAGTACGGTTTGTTTGACACCCAAATCCTGCGCGATCCAGCGGGCGCGTTCCAGCTCGACGGCGTGGCGTTGCCCGTATTGGAAAGTGATGGCTTGGACGTTTTCGCGCCCGTAGGTTTGAATCGCCTGAATCAGGCAGGTGGTGGAATCTTGGCCGCCGGAGAAGATGACCAAGGCTTGTTGGTTTTGCATGGTGAATCCTAGTTTTGGTAACGCGGGAGGTTTGCGAACCGCGTGGTTGGAAAGTTGACGGATTATAACGGATTTCGTCTATAATCGCGGCACTTCGTTTATTTTCAGACGGCATAATCATGAGCATCTACGCCCTTAAACCCAAATTCCAAAACCTGCTGCGCCCGCTGGTGCGCGCGCTTTATAACCGTGGTGTAACCGCCAATCAGGTTACGCTGGCGGCTTGCGCGGTGTCGGTCGTGGTCGGGCTGCTGCTGTCGCTCGGCGCGCAGGTTCCCGCCTTGTTTTGGCTGTTGCCCGTGTGGCTGTTTGTCCGCATGGCGTTGAATGCGGTGGACGGGATGCTGGCGCGCGAGTTCGGTCAGCAGTCGGCATTGGGCGGCTATCTGAACGAAATCACCGATGTCGCCGCCGATGCCGCGCTGTATCTGCCTTTCGCCTTTATCGCCCCGTTTGACGGCGCACAAATCGGCCTGTTTGTCTGGCTTGCAGCGATGACCGAATTTTGCGGCGTGTTGGGGCAGGTACACGGCAACGGTCGGCGTTATGACGGGCCCTTCGGCAAGAGCGACCGCGCGTTCTTTATCGGCGTACTGGCGGTGTGGTATGCGGTGGCGGGCAGCTTCCATGCGGTTTTCTACATCATCATGTGGCTGGCTTGCGCGGCATTGGTTTACACCTGCTATAAGCGCGTCGTCAATGGTTTGAAGGTCGTCTGAAACCCATTTCCCCATCTTTTACTCACTTTATAAAACGAAAATATCATGCAAAAAACTTCGCACACCATCCCTTTGCTGCTCGCGGTTTTCATTGCCGCACTCATCGTCTGGTCAGGCATCAACCCGTCCGACCGCGCCGTTTGGTACGCCGAAATCATCCCTGTTTCCATCGTATTTGTCGCGCTTGTCGCCACTTACCGCCTGTTCCGCTTTAGCAATCTGGCCTATGTGTTCATGAGCTTCTGGCTGATTATGCACACCATCGGCGCACACTACACCTTCGCCGATGTGCCCTTCGACTGGGCAAACCGCCTGCTTGCGCCGTTTTTAGGCGAGGGGCGCAACCACTTTGACCGCGTCGGACACTACATCATCGGTTTCTACGCCTACCCGATGGCGGAATGGCTGTTGCGCCGCCAACTTTGCCGCCCCGCGCTTGCCTTGTTTTTCTCCTTGTTCTTCATCATGAGTGTGGCAGCGGCTTACGAAATCATCGAATGGCAGTATGCGGTGATCGACGGCGGCGAAGCGGGGTTGGAAGTGCTCGGTTCGCAAGGCGATATTTGGGACGCACAAAAAGACATGCTCGCCGACACGCTGGGCGCGCTGACTTCGCTGGTGGTGTTTATGTTTACACGGCCGGACAAACGGTTGAACGCAAGCCGATAGCTTTCGGGCAATAGCGAAAAGGTCGTCTGAAACCATGAGATTCGGTTTCAGACGACCTTTCTTTTGTCGCTGCTTCCCAGTCCGCAGCTTTCGATTTGTCCTTTCGCGGAAGGATATAAATCAAAACGAGGCAATGCCGTATCGGTTTGGATGGGACAGTCATTCGTCGGTAAAAAGGTCGTCTGAAACTTTAAACCTCCGTTTCAGACGACCTTTGAGCAGATTAAAACTACTGTTTACCAAGCTGGCTGTAATCCACCAACATATATTTGGCAGTAATTTTCTGCGAGGCGTTGCCTTCGTCGCCCATCAGAATCATCTGCGGTTTGCCGTTGACCGTAATCGAATCGACGGCTTCGACGTTGGTGATGTGTTGCAGGTTAGGCAGTGAGATTTTTTGCGGCTCGTCGGTCGGGTTGCCGCTCCAAGTCCACAGTTGCGAGAATTTCTGACCGTTTTCATCCTTCACTTCGTTGGCGATAACGTAGTTTTTCAACACGGGGTCGTAGTTGATGGAACGGATACCGCCGCCGTCGATGTCGAGGATGGCGACTTCGTCAAACTCAGGCTTGGCGTTGCGCTCGAACACGTCTTTCGGGTTGCTGATGAATGCCACCAGCGCCATATTGTTGAACTCAGGATCACGGAAGCCCAAGACGAGGCGTTTCTTCACAGGGTCGAACGCCATGCCTTCGATATTGATTTCTTCAAAGGAAACTTCGGCTTTGGTGCGTTCGCGGATGAGGTCGTGCAGCTTGTGGTCGGTTTCCAAAACTTGCGTCAGATTGTCGTAGCTGGTCAGTCCCAACACATTGCCGTCTTGGATTTTAAAGCGCATCAGGTGTTCGCGGTCGGGCGAGCGGTTGCCTTTGCGGGTACGCGAGTGTGAAGTGAGCGCGTAGATAAAGCCTTCGTCGTCGCGTGCCAAGGCCTCCAAGTCGCTCAGGCGGCGTTTGAAGCCGGTGATCACGCGCGTATCCAAGGCCTCGTCTTCGATAAATCTGCCGGACGGATCGATGCTGACGATGCTGAACGCGTGGTTCGGTTCGTCTTCGGCAATCAGCAGTTTGCCGTCGGGAAGCTGTTGCACGGCAGATGGCTCGTACACACCGTTAAACATATTAATACCCAAAGAGCGCAGCTCTGCCGCATTGTTGGCAGGTTGGGTCAGCAGCGAAGGCAGCGTCTTCACGCCGATAAAAGCCGCCAGCGAAGCCAAAAGACCCCAACGGAATACGGCATAGGACAAGTTGATGTATTTGAACTGTTTGTCCGCCAGCAGGCCCAGCCAGTAAAGATGATCGCTCATCTTTTGATAGACTTGTTTGCGGTCGCCCATAATCTCCTGCATCATTTCCCAATATTGGTCTTTTTGCACCTTCACACGGTCTTCGTAAATCAGGATATTGGGCTGGCTGCCGCTGAAAAAGCGCGTTTGGGTACTGCTGAGGCGGGTTCTCAAATCACGCAGTTTGGCGCGTCCGCGGAAGAAATCCTTAACCCAAGCACGCGCCGCCTGCATTTTGCCGATACGTTCGGGCGAAGCGGACAGCAGCGCGAACACGATGGACGCGGCGGCGGTAATCATAAACGTACTCGCCGGAATCAGAAATTCGGGTGACGATGAAAAAATAAACGCGCCCGAAATCATCAGCGCAGACACGATAAAACCGTTGAGCGAAATCATAATGTTCGCCTTGGTCGCCGCCAGCGCGAGCAGCTCCATCTCCGAACGCACAGCGTTGCGGAACATGGTTTCCACGCCTTTGTTCGTACCCAAAAGATCGGAAGGCGGCACATCGGCGGCTTGTTTTTTCTTCTTCGCCTTGTCTTTTTTGTCTTTCTTTTTCTTTTTGGGCTTTTCAGACGACGTCTCAACGCTTTCAAGGATGATGTTATCCGTCACTGCCTCTTCGGCATTGCTGTTTTGTTGATGGTCTACCGTTTCAGACTCCGCAGCCTCTTCAACTTTTAAAGTTTCTTCAGCTTTTACAGCTTCTTCAGTTTTTAAATTTTCTTCACTCTTATCAAACGCTTCTTCTGAGTCTTGCCAAACTTCGGAAACAGGCTGCGGCGCATCGGGATCGGGTCGTTCGAAAGGTTTCTCCCAGTCAGAAACCGTATTTTGCGACTCTTGCCCTTTTTTATTTTTATCGTGGAAATCCATGTTTATCCTCCGTTTGAGTGAATCAATTTAAATGGAAAGGAAAAAGCGTTTTTTAGTTCCTCTGATTCGGGGAATTTACACAACGTCATACATTATCGATAAAAACATTACATTTCTTGGGATAATCATGTTTGTAATGATTAAGTCGGCAATCCAAGTTTCCCCTTCAACAAAAACTGCCGCCAAACGGGCAGTTTGCGGCAGTTGTAACGTATCGTTTATCAGTAGTCGATACGCTCTTTGATGATTCTCAAGTCGGGGTAAGACAATTTGATGTCGTATTCGCGTCCGCCTTTGTAGGCTTCTACGTCCAATACAGGTCTGCCGCGATAGTCGTCGGCATCGATGTCGTGAACGCGATAACCGCGTTGCTCAAGCATTCTGATGGCTTTGGTACGGTTTTGTTCAAAATTTTTGTCGCTGTAAATTTGGTGTTCGATGTAATCGTTGGCACCTGCGACAGCAGCGGACAAAGCGACGATGGCGGTCAATAATAATTTTTTCATGTTCGACTTCCTTTCGAAATGTGTCATTGGGGTTTTGATGGGTGTATTTAAACACGGCAAAATTAGCAGTCATTTAGCACTTCGTTAAACGTAGTAAAGGTCGTCTGAAACGTTTCAGACGACCTTTTGTTGCTTCTTTCCGTCATTTCCTTTATCCGTTTATCAGATAACGATTGCATAAATTCAGCGTGTCATGATACCGTTCAAAAATATGACTATCAGGAGTTTTTCATGTCCGAGCAACAAAAATACTTTTCTACCCAAGACGGCACTTCGCTTTTCTACCGCTACCGACCCGCTGCCGACGGTTCGGCCGATAAAACCATCGTGCTGTTCCACCGCGGCCACGAACATTCCGGCCGGATGATGTTTGTTGCCGACGAACTCGGTTTCGACGATTTTGCCTATTTCGCATGGGACGCGCGCGGTCATGGCCACAGCCCCGGCGAGCGCGGCGACAGCCCCAGTATCGGTACTTCCGTTGCCGATGTGGACGACTTTATCCGCCACATCCAAAGCGAATACGGCATTAAGCCTGAAAATATCTGCGTGATCGCGCAAAGCGTCGGCGCGGTATTGGTTTCCACTTGGCTGCACGACTACGCGCCAAAAATCCGCTGTGCCGTATTGGCATCGCCCGCATTCAAAGTCAAACTCTACGTCCCTTTTGCCCGCACCGGCTTGAAAATCATGCAGAAATGGCGCGGCAATTTCTTTGTCAACAGCTACGTCAAAGCCCACTACCTGACCCACAATAAAGAACGCCAAGACAGCTACGATAACGATCCGCTCATCGCCCGCGCCATTTCCGTGCGCATCCTGCTCGGCCTGTACGAAGCTGCCGAACGCGTCGTTGCCGATGCGCAGGCGATTACCACGCCCGTACAGCTTTTGATTTCCGGCAGCGACTGGGTTGTTCACCACAAACCGCAACACGATTTCTACAACCGTTTGGGCAGCCGCATCAAAGAACGCCATATCCTGCCCGGTTTCTATCACGACACATTGGGCGAACAAAACCGCGAAATCGCCTTTGTCGAAATGCGCCGCTTTATCCGCGAACGTTTCAATCAGCCTTTATATCAAGTCGATTTGACCCAAGCCCACCTGCACGGCGAAAGCCGCCGCGAAGCCGACGAACTGGCCACGCCTTTGCCTATTTGTTCGCCGCGCGGCGCATTTTGGGCGGTTTACCGAGCTGCCCTCGACCTCGGCGCGCGCTGGAGTGAGGGTTTGAAAATCGGCAAGGAAACCGGCTACGACTCCGGCAGCACGCTGGATTATGTGTACCGCAACGAACCACAGGGCAGTAACGCCTTTGGTGTGGCGGTGGACAAACACTATCTCAACGCCATCGGCTGGCGCGGCATCCGCCAACGTAAAATCAATATCGGCAAAGCGATTCAGACGGCCTCTGCCAAGCTGCGCGAAGCGGGCAAACCCGTACACGTTCTCGATATTGCCTCGGGGCACGGCCGCTATGTGCTCGACGCACTGACTGCCGACACGCTGCCCGATTCCGTGCGCCTACGCGATTACAGTCCGATTAACGTTGAAGCCGGCCGCAAGCTGATTGCCGAACGCGGCCTGCAAGACACGGTTACCTTCGACGAAGTCAATGCCTACGACCGCGCCAATTATCAGGATTTGCAGCCGCACCCCACGCTGGGCATCGTTTCCGGCCTGCACGAATTGTTTGCAGACAACGATTTGATTTTGAATTCGCTCTACGGCTTCGGCGATGCGATTGAAGCAGGCGGCTACCTGATTTACACCGGACAGCCGTGGCATCCGCAGCTCGAAATGATTGCGCGCGCGCTGACCAGCCACAAGGCAGGCAGCCCGAACTGGGTGATGCGCCGCCGCAGCCAGCAGGAAATGGATCAACTTGTAGAAAAAGCCGGTTTTGAAAAAATCCATCAGTGGATAGACGAAGACGGCATCTTTACCGTAAGTCTGGCTGTGAAGAAATAAAAAGAGGAGTCGATGAATTACCGCCGTTTCTCGCGTAGCGAAACATTTTTAGGTTGATATAGTAGTGGATTAAATTTAAATCAGGACAAGGCGACGAAGCCGCAGACAGTACAGAT
>CAKARM010000092.1:0-7966 GCA_916720585.1 uncultured Neisseria sp. | reverse complement strand
ATGCCTGATTATGGGGTATCCGGGGAGGATTAAGGGGGCATTTGGGTAGAATCAGGAGTGATTGGGGCGGAAACGGCCAAAAAACTGTGTTGGGGTTTCGGTTGTCGGAGGAAGGGCTTTTTTGCAAAGGTCTCAGGTCGTCTGAAAACTCGGATTGTCTTTACAAATCTCAGCTTATTCCAATATATACCATCCAAACAAAAACACCTCTTATCCACGCCATGGCACAAGTATCGAAAATACAACACAAATCTATGGAATAATTAACAGAGAGACAAAAAAGAAAAATATCATTTCCAGTAGAAAAAATATATCTTCATATAAAATTTCCTACCATATTAAATATATAAAATGCAACGCTTGATTTCAACAATGACCAAACTGAACAAATAAGATATTTTTAATTAACTGAAAAGCAAAAAACGCAATTTAAAACCAAAATAAATCAAAAAACATAAATATATTATGTGTGTTATTATTTTTTTTGTTATATATTACATATAGATAATGAGGAAATCGATTGTTTTTTTATAATGAAGTTAATATTTGATAAAAAAAAATAATAAATACAAAATAAGGAACTTCATATAATGGTGATCATGTACGAAGTAGCAAATCGTGCTTCGAACCATTTGTTTTCTGAATCAATTTTATTTTTTAGAAATAAAATTTTATGTATTTTACTACTGCTCGATGACCAGTGGTATGCATATTAGATAAACGGCATATATTTGTCAATTAAAATATGCAAAATATATAGATTCATCCATATTATTATTTATGTGTTTTTATCAGGGAGATAATTATGAAACACAAAACACACATGAATCGTTTTACCGCGCTCAACAAAACAATGGCTTTGTCATTGGCAGCCGCAGGTCTTGTTTCTGCTTCGCCCGCATTTGCAGCGGCGCTGACAAATGCTTCATATGTAAGCATTCACGATAACGGCGAACCCGCCCGCGGCAACTATGACAGCAAGGGCGCAACTGGCCGTTACGGCGTGGCTGTAGGCGTTAACGCCAGCGCAAAAAGCCACAGCACCGTTGCAATTGGTACTGAAACCACTGCTGAACATGAATCTGCCACTGCAGTTGGCACACTCTCCAAAGCTGAAGGCACTGCCGCTGCAGCTTTCGGTCAAGGTGCCAATGCAACTGCTAATGCGGCTACCGCTATCGGTCGCCAAGCTGCCGCAAAAGGCAACAGCAGCACTGCAGTAGGTTCTTCCTCTGTCGCTGAAGGCTTGTCTTCTACCGCATTTGGCTCCGGCTCTAATGCTACAGCTCCTGCCTCCACCGCTGTCGGACAAGGTACTCAAGCAACAGGCGCTTACACCGTTGCAGTAGGTCAAAAAGCTCAAGCCAGCGGTACTTCTGCAGCTGCAGTAGGTTCTTCTTCCGTTGCCAGCGGCAACTACTCTGTTGCAACAGGCCCTGCTTCCCAAGCTACTGGAAACGCCAGCGTCGCTTCTGGTCTGCAGGCCCAAGCTAAAGGCGGCTCTTCTGTCGCTATCGGTCGCGGAGCGATTGCAAGTGATGAATACTCTGTTGCTTTAGGCGCAAATTCTACTACTTCTGCTGCAGTAGGCACTAACAGCGCTACTGTAAACGGTGTAACTTACAGTGGTTTTGCCGGTACTAATCCTACATCTACAGTAAGTGTAGGCTCAGCAGGTAACGAACGTACAATCACCAATGTTGCAGCCGGCCGTATCACACCTACCAGCACAGATGCCATCAACGGCAGCCAACTGTACCAAGTAGCTGCACAAACAAACGGCAACACCATCGTTATCAATAACCTCCAAGACCGTATCAACGATATGAACAAAGACCTGCGTGCAGGTATCGCTGGTGCTACTGCAATCGGCTTCCTGCAACGTCCGAACGAAGCAGGTAAAAGTATCGTTTCTGCAGCTGTAGGTGGCTATCGTGGTCAACAAGCAATTGCTGTTGGTTATGCACATAATTCCGATAACAACAAATGGTCTATCAAAACCGGCGTAAGCGTGAACACCCGCAAAGATGTCAACTGGGGCGGAAGCGTCGGCTACCAATGGTAAGACCTAGAGGGGATGGTTTAAAATCATCTCCATCTATCAAAGATTTGATATAAAAGGAAAAAACATGAAATTATCGAAATTTGTATTGCCTGCGATTGCAGCACTCTCCTTGGCAGCCTGTGGTAATCTGAGCAAAGTTAGCAAAGAAGGCACTACTGACAATCCCGTATGGCCTGATGCAGCCAAAACCACCCTGCGTCATGATGGTACTCAACATGGTTCTTGGCCAAACTGGGATAATGTCCGTCAAATTGAAGCCGGCATGAATAAAGACCAAATCTATGAACTGATTGGACGTCCTCACTTCCAAGAAGGTCTTTATGGCGTGCGCGAGTGGGACTACTTGTTCAACTACCGTGAGAATGGCGAACACAAAACTTGCCAATTCAAAATTCTGTTTGATAAAGACAAAAATGCCCAATCATTCTATTGGATGCCTGAAGGCTGCGGTCCGAAAAAAGCAGAACCTCAAGTTGTTCGTGAAGTCATTATTCGCGAAGTTGCACCTGCTCCCGCACAAACTCGTATTCGCCAATAAATTATCGACTAATGAACTGAGTCCCTATTTTTAATTTACTGAAATAGTCGCTCATATCAAATCAAAGCCGGATCATGTACTCAAACATGATTCGGCTTTTCGCATTTTTAGTTTTCAGACGACCTACATGTGGTCTATCCCCACCATACTGTCTCTTAAATACCACCAAATTATCCCGTTAGAAACAGCATCCAAAGCAATCACTCTAAGAGAGTCTCATACAAAGTTCCGCCGAGAAGTGTTGCAACTGTATTGTTTGCCTTATAATAGCGACTCCCTAAAAATTTCCAAACTACCCTCCCTATAATATTCTGCATAAATAAGGGATTGCACATACCATCGGAATATCATATTATTCCTTAACAATAAATAAAAACACTTAAAATAAAATTTCCTTTTAATACAGTTAAATACAAAATATCAAGTAACCAATGGGGATCTCCTTTTTGTAAGATATTTCATCAGCATGATACCTAAAAATATTTACTGTATAAAAGGTTATACAAGAAATGGATAATTGAATAATGAGTATCGGACTATTACGCGTACTGCTTCAAAGCCAGACCATTACAAATGCACAAGCTGAACATTACGGCAATGCCTTGAAATCAGGGAAAGAAATCTTACCCATGCTTTTTGCGGACGGCATCATCTCTCCTAGAAGTTTAGGAGAATTAGTTGCACGTGTATTCAGCTACCCCTTATTGGATTTGCATCATTATCCTCGCAGCAATGTCATAACTGATGTTTTAAGCGAAGAACAGATGGTTCAAAATCGATGCATACCCATATTTCGTCGCGGCCGTAAAGTTTATCTGGCCGTATCAGACCCGACACAAATCCAAAACTTCCAAAAAATCACTTTTTCTTCAGGTGTTACGATAGATTTGGTTGTCGTACCTGACGATCAGTTAAGCTCCCTTTTAGAATGGTTAGGACAACGTTCTACCACCATCTTAAAAGAAATTAGTGAAGAACAAGAAGCTGCCCAGCCCTCTCAGGCGCTTTATATTGACAACGAAGAGGCTGAAGATGGGCCTATTCCACGCTTTATTCACAAAACTTTATCAGATGCACTAAATGCAGGCGCATCCGATATACATTTCGAATTTTATGAACAAATGGCTCGTGTCCGTTTTCGTGTAGATGGACAGCTAAGGGAAGTAGTTCAACCCCCTGTTGCTGTACGCGGACAGCTGGCTTCACGCATCAAAGTAATGGCGCGTTTGGACATTTCGGAAAAACGCGTACCGCAAGATGGTCGTATTCAGATTGCTTTCCATAAACACGGTCGCCCCATTGATTTTCGTGTAAGTACGTTACCTACGCTTTTTGGCGAAAAAGTGGTAATGCGTATTCTGAATTCTGATGCAGCAACTTTAAATATTGACCAACTGGGATTTGAGCCTTTCCAAAAAGAAATGCTGCTTGAGGCCATTCATCGGCCTTATGGCATGGTATTGGTAACAGGTCCGACAGGCTCCGGTAAAACCGTATCACTTTATACTTGCTTGAATATTTTAAATACAGAAGACGTCAATATTTCCACTGCAGAAGACCCGGCCGAGATTAATTTACCCGGCATCAACCAAGTCAACGTCAATGACAAACAAGGTTTGACTTTTGCTGCGGCGTTGAAATCTTTCTTGCGACAAGACCCTGACATTATCATGGTAGGTGAGATTCGGGACTTGGAAACCGCGGATATTGCCATCAAAGCGGCACAAACCGGACATATGGTGTTTTCAACGTTGCATACCAATAACGCGCCTGCGACCCTATCCCGTATGTTGAACATGGGGGTTGCCCCATTCAACATTGCCAGTTCCGTCAGCTTAATTATGGCGCAACGACTATTGCGTCGTCTGTGTTCGAGCTGTAAGCGTGAGGTTGAGCGTCCTCCCGTTCCCGCATTAAAAAAAGCAGGATTTACAGATGAAGATTTAGCAAAGGATTGGAAACTCTACCGTCCTGTCGGCTGCGATAGTTGCCGTGGTAAAGGCTTCAAAGGCCGTGTCGGTGTCTACGAAGTAATGCCGATTACCGAGGAAATGCAACGTGTCATTATGAATAATGGTACGGAAGTTGATATTATGAACATGGCCTATAAAGAAGGCATGGTCGATTTACGCCGTGCAGGCTTATTAAAAGTTATGCAAGGTTTGACTTCATTAGAAGAAGTGATTGCTCACACTAACGATTAACCCATTGAATCGAAGAAACACGGGGACTTTTGTTTTCTTCATTCTTAAACATTAAACCAAGGGGTAACAAAATGGCTCAAGCAGAGCAAAAAAGAGGCTTATTCGCTCAAAAAAATAAAGGCAAACGTTTTACGTTTGAAGGTAAAAATACCAATACGGATCAATTAGTCCGAGGCGAAGTAGTCGCCAAAGACGAAGAAGAAGCGCGTAAAAAGCTCCAACGCCGCGGGATACGGCCTTTACGTATCAGTAAGGTAAAGGCAACTAAAAAACGTCGCATTACTCAAGAAGACATTACTGTCTTTACCCGTCAACTTGCCACCATGATGAAAGCAGGTCTGCCTTTAATGCAGGCTTTTGAAATTGTCGCACGCGGACACTCCAACCCATCCATGACTGAAATGTTGATGCAAGTCCGTGCAGATGTGGAACAAGGTAGTGCATTAGGTAAATCATTTGCCAAATATCCAAAATATTTCGACCGTTTTTATTGCAATCTGATTGCGGCCGGCGAAGCTGGCGGTGTTTTGGAAAGCCTGTTGGATAAACTTGCTGTATATAAAGAGAAAACGCAAGCCATTAAGAAAAAAGTGAAAACCGCGCTGACGTACCCAATTTCTATTGTTGTTGTTGCAATAGCATTGATCTTCGTAATGATGCGTTGGGTATTACCTGAATTTGGTAAAGTTTATGCTGGAATGGGTGCTGAATTACCTGGTTTAACCAAAATTGTTATGGATATTTCCAAAATATTCGTGGAATATGGGTGGCTGATGATTGTTATAGTTATTGCCATTTGTTTTGGTGTTTATAAACTACATGAAAAATCACCAAATTTCCAGAAACGTATAGATGCAATGGTTTTACGTTTACCAATTTTTGGTCAAATTGTCCGTAAAGCAACTATTGCTCGCTGGGCTCGTACCACTTCCACCTTGTTTGCAGCAGGCGTACCTTTGGTAGAAGTTTTAGATTCAGTAGCAGGAGCAGCCGGTAATATCCTTTATGAGGAGGCAACACAGGACATTCGTGCGAAAGTTACTCAAGGTCTTTCTTTGACTTCGAGTATGCAAAGTACGGATATGTTCCCCAATATGGTTATTCAAATGGCCGCTATTGGTGAAGAATCCGGTTCCCTTGATGATATGCTGAATAAAGCTGCAGAGTTTTACGAGGATGAAGTTGATAACTCTGTAGCACAATTATCCTCACTGATGGAGCCCATCATTATGGTAGTTTTAGGCTCCATCATCGGAACATTGTTGGTAGCAATGTATCTGCCGCTGTTTAACCTCGGTAACGTAGTAGGTTAATATGTTGGAGTCTTTGGATACATTAGCGCCATTTGCTATTCCATTATCTGTCGTCGTTGGTTTGTTGATCGGAAGTTTTCTTAATGTTGTCATTTACCGCGTTCCTGTCATGATGGAACGCGGCTGGACTCAGTTTGCGAAAGAGCATTTGCAACTTGAATTAACGGAAGAAGAGCAGCAACCATTCAATTTGATGAAACCGGATTCCCGCTGCCCTAAGTGTCATGCCCCGGTAAAGGCTTGGCAAAATATTCCGATTGTCAGTTATCTGATGCTTGGCGGTAAATGTGGTTCGTGTAAAACGCCCATCAGCATCCGTTATCCCTTAATCGAATTATTGACCGGTATATTGTTTGGCGTAGTGGCGTGGCAATATGGCTGGACGATGGCTGCATTTGGCGGTTTGATATTGACTGCGCTATTGATTGCATTAACCTTTATCGATGCGGATACTCAATATTTACCCGACAGCCTGACCCTGCCGTTGATATGGTTAGGCTTGATGTTTAATTTGAACGGCACATTCGTGCCGTTGAAATCCGCCGTTTTAGGTGCAGTTTTCGGCTATATGAGCTTATGGCTGTTGTGTTTTATCTATAAGCTTTTGACTGGAAAAATCGGTATGGGTAACGGCGATTTTAAATTGCTGGCTGCACTAGGTGCATGGCTTGGTGTCGGCATTTTACCTGTATTGGTCTTTATGGCAGCGTTAATTGGTCTGATTGGTGCGATTATCGGACGTGTTGCCAAAGGACAATATTTTGCATTCGGTCCGAGTTTGGCTATTGCCGGCTGGATTATTTTGGTAGCTAATGAGCCGGTACATCATGCCGTCACTTGGTGGCTGACCAAATCAGGGTTTTAATATGACTTTATGGATAGGTTTGACGGGTGGTATCGGCAGCGGGAAATCTCAAGCAGCAAAAATCTTTTCTGATTTGGGTGTCCCGCACATTGATGCCGACGCCCTGAGTCGAAACCTGACGGCGGATAACGGTATAGCATTACCGGCTATCCGCCGTCTTTTTGGCGACAAGGTTTTTCATACCCAAAACAGTCTGAACCGTGCTGCTTTGAGGGATCTTGTTTTCAGACGACCTCAAGCAAAAAAAGAATTGGAGGAGGTGTTGCTGCCTTTGATTTTAAATGAAATCAAATCGGCAAAAACCCGCTATCCTAGTGCTACATACGGCATTATCGATGTACCTTTGCTGATTGAAAATCCGGAATTTTTAGCGGCTGTCGATAGAGTATTGGTTATCGACGTTTCTGAAGCAACCCAAATTCTTCGCGTTCAGCAAAGAAGCGGTTTGGACACAGAAGAGATCAAGCGCATTATGAACACTCAGGCCAACCGCAAAACGCGGCTGCTCTATGCAGATGATGTCTTAGAAAATGAAGGGACTTTATCTGAATTGACCCAAAAAATTCAGGGACTGCATAGGTTTTATCTGGGATATTCCGGCAACTCGAAATTTGGTACAACATTGCCCTAAAGTGAAATATCTCAAGCAACAAACAAAGCATAAATGATTTGTAAGGAATAAATAATGACTGAAGTAACGACTGTGAAATGTCCGACCTGTCAAAAGCCGGTGATATGGAATGAAGAGAGTAAATACCGACCTTTTTGCAGTCAACGCTGCCGATTGATTGATTTAGGCGAATGGGCGCAAGAGAAATATACGGTCGCAGCGGAAGAAGATGATAGCTTATCGGATTTATTGAAATCATAAACGATAGAGCATAACTATCTAATAGAACCTGGTTTAACAAACAAAAAATAAAGCCATTTATAGTGGATTAAATTTAAATCAGGACAAGGCGACGAAGCCGCAGACAGTAC
>CAKARM010000091.1:0-7974 GCA_916720585.1 uncultured Neisseria sp. | reverse complement strand
GTACTGTCTGCGGCTTCGTCGCCTTGTCCTGATTTAAATTTAATCCACTATAATGTGTGAATAGTGGGTTAAGTTTAAATCAGGACAAGGCGGAGCAATGCGGTACTGGTCTAAACTTAACCCACTATGTTTATGACTTGGGCAAGATTTTGTCGGGCTGAGACGATTTTGTAAAGGCCTCAACCCCGATTTATCTTACATTAACTTTTCTTCCGGCGGCGTTCGCCCGGCAGCAGCATGTCCGCCCATTTGATGATGTTGGCGACTTCGGCGGGATTGAGTTCGTAGAACTGTCCGCGTTTGAGGCGGTTGGGCAGGCCGATGGGGCCGAAGCCGACGCGCACGAGGCGGCTGACGGTGAGGCCTTGGCTTTCGAATATGCGGCGCACTTCGCGGTTGCGGCCTTCTTTAATCACGACGTTGTACCATTTGTTCGCGCCTTCGCCGCCTTGTTCGTAGATGCGTTCGACTTTTGCCAAGCCGTCTTCGAGCATCACGCCTTCTTCGGTGAGGCTGCGCATTTGTTCGGTGGTCAGCCCGCCCAGTACGCGCACGGCGTATTCGCGTTCGACTTCGAAGCTGGGGTGGGCGAAACGTTGGACGAGTTCGCCGGAGGTGGTCAGGATGAGCAGGCCGCTGGTGTTGATGTCCAAGCGTCCGATGGCGACCCAGCGGCTGCTGGCGGCCTGCGGCAGGCGGTCGAATATGCTGACGCGGCCTTGCGGGTCGTCGCGGGAAACGATTTCGCCTTCTTGTTTGTAATACAGGATGATGCGCGGCAGGCGGTCGGCCCATTTGAGTTTGATGATGCTGCCTTTGACGGTAACGTGGTCGTCGGGGGTGACTTTGTCGCCCAGTTGCGCGGTTTTGCCGTTGACCGTTACCCAGCCGTTGTTGATCCACTCTTCCATTTCGCGGCGCGAGCCGACACCGGACGCGGCAAGCACTTTTTGCAGGCGTTCGGGCTCCATGCGCGACAAGTCGCTGCGGCGTTCTTTCAAATCGCGCGCGCGTTTCATGATTTTTTGGTTGGGATTGCGGACCACGAGTTTTCTGGCTTTGGCGGCGCGCTGTTTGGGGGCGTTTTGCGGCTTGAGGTCGTCTGAAACTTTTTGTCCGTAAGGTTTGGAAGCGGCTTTGCGCGTTTCGTCTTTGGGACGGGCTTTGCTTTTGAAAGGTTTGGCGGTTTTCTTGGCAGACGGGGCTGCGCCGTCGCGCCATTGGCGTTTGCTGGTGGGTTGCTTGGACATGGGGTTCTCCTAACGCGTTTGATGGCAGCGGGTTGAATTTGAAGCAGGACAAGGCAAGTCAAATTCAACCCGCTGTGGAAAACGGTTCTTCTGCGGCAGTGGCGGCAGGATAAGTTACGGATAAAAGGTCGCCTGAAAACGAATGAAACGAGTTTTGTTAAAACGTTTTTATATTTCAGACGACCTTTTGCGGGAGTCGGGATTTTACCCTATCGGCTTGAAGCTGTGGAAAGTTTAAGGCGACAGCCGCTCGCGTATCCAGTTGCCGTCAACCAAGCGGTATTGGATGCGGTCGTGCAGGCGGCTGGGGCGGCCCTGCCAGAATTCGATGCGGTCGGGAATGACGAGATAGCCGCCCCAATGCGGCGGGCGCGGGACGTGCAGCGGGTGTTTCGCGCCCACTGCCGCCGCTTTGGCAACCAACATCGCCTTGCTCGACAACACTTCGCTTTGCGCGCTTGCCCATGCGCCGATGCGGCTGGTGTAGGGGCGGCTGTCGAAATATTCGTCCGAAGCGGCGGCATCCAGTTTTTCGATGCGCCCTTCAACGCGCACCTGCCGCTCCAGCTCCGGCCAGAAAAACGTCATGGCGGCAAACGGATGCGCGTCAAACGAGCGTCCTTTGCGGCTTAAGTAATTGCTGAAGAACACGAATCCCTGCGGATTGACTTCTTTCAGCAGCACCATGCGGCTGTTCGGCCTGCCGTCTTCGCCCACGGCGGCCACGTTAACGGCGGTCGGCTCGTTGACTTGCGAATGAATCGCCTCGTTCAGCCATTGCTCGAACTGGACAATCGGGTCGGCATGGCATTCCGATTCCGAAAGTTCGCGCTTGCTGTAATCTTCGCGGATATTGTGCAAATCCATGATGTCCTCCGATATTCACGTTTATTTGAATGAATCATACCCCGTTTTTTCAGACGACTCCAACGATAGGGAGGGGGAATATGTGTATAATCCGCGTCAAATCAAATGAAACGGAAAAAAAACCATGCAAACCGAAGTCGAACTGAAAATCCTCAATCCGAAAATGGCGGACAAACTGCCCGCCTACGCCACACCGGGTTCCGCCGGACTGGACCTGCGCGCCTGTTTGGACGAAGTCGTTATCCTGCAACCGGGCGACACCTATCTCGTTCCGACCGGTCTGGCGGTGCACCTTGCCAATCCCGACTACGCCGCCGTTTTGCTGCCGCGTTCCGGTCTGGGACATAAACACGGCATCGTCTTGGGCAACTTGGTCGGACTGATCGATTCGGACTATCAGGGCGAACTCAAAGTCTCCGTGTGGAACAGGGGCAAAGAAGCGTTTACCATCGAGCCGATGGAACGCATCGCGCAAATGGTCATCGTTCCCGTCATCCAAGCCTCGTTCAAAGTCGTGGACGAATTTGCCGCCAGCGAACGCGGCGAAGGCGGCTTCGGCAGCACGGGCAAAGCCTAAACCGCCTGTTCAAACACAAAGGTCGTCTGAATTTGAACAGAGCACCCGAATAGGCTCTTATTGAATGCCTAAGATTTAGGGGCAGTTCAGGATTCAGACGACCTTTTCTTTTTCCTCGTTCCAAAAATCATAAAAGTTAAACCATTGCAGCGGATTTTGCGCGCATTCTTGCGCCAAAATATCGGCGAAGCCCTGCATGGCGGCGGTAACGGCGGCTTCGCGGTTGCCGCGTTTCCAGTCGGAAGTGTCAGTGAAGCGGCGCAGTTTCAAATGGTAGCGGCCGTTTTGCTTGACGCAAAACAGCGTGTTCACCTGCGTTTTCAAGAGCGCGGCCAAGAGCCATGCGCCTTGCGGCATGGGGGCGGTATGGCCTAGGAAATGGATGTCGGCGGTTTTCTCGCCGCGCACGGGGACGCGGTCGGCGGCAATGGCTATCCATTCGCCGTCTTCGATGCGGCGGTTCAACTCCATCATCAAGGTGGGATCCAAATCCGTGACCTGAATCAGGCGGATGTGTTCCGCGCCCGCTTTTTGCAAGGCTTCGTTGAACGCCTGCGCGTGTTTGCTGTGTACCAACACATTGAGCCTGAAGCCTTTATGGTGCGACACCAGCGCGCGGCAGACTTCGGTGTTGCCCAAGTGCGAGCAGGCGAAAATCTGCCCGCGTACCGAATTGCTCACTTGCGTATAAACGCCGTCCGGGTCTTCGAGTACCAAATCTTCATAGCGGATTTTGCGCTGCCACACGGCAAATCGGTCGCACACTGCCTCGCCGAACGCGATAAATTGTTTGAATACGCCGTGTTTCGGCAAAACGGTATCGGGAAAGGCCGTCTGAAGACGGGTCTGATACCGCAGGATATGGCGGCGCGGTTTGGGCGCGGTGGCGTAGAAATACAGTACCACAAACCAGATGCACGGCCTCATCAGGAAGGCGGGCAGATAGCGCACCATCAGCGTGGTCAGGGCGAGAAACAGGCGGCTGCCGCGTTCTGGCTGTGCCGCCCAGTGGTTTTGCGTGTTATCGGTCATGTTTTCAGACAGCCTTTCCGAATAAAGCGCCCAAACGCCGCCGCAACATCCCTAAAAACAGCCGCGTGTGCATTTTGCTGATGCGCACGTTGTCGGCGAAGGCGTTGAAGTGGGACACGCCGTCGGCGGCGTATTGTACTGGCGTTTTAATCCAAACTGGCTTGACGCCGCGCCAGTACAGGCGGATGAGGATTTCTGTGTCGAAATCCATGCGGTCGCCCACGGTTTCTTCGCGGACGACCGAAAGCGCGGGGGCGAGCGGGTACAGGCGGAAGCCGCACATGCCGTCTTTGATGTCGCACGACCAAGTGTGCAGCATGTTCCAGAAGTCGGTAATCTTGCGCCCGTACAGCCGCGCTTTGGGCGCGTCGCCGCCGTATTGCGGCCAGCCGCAGACGACGGCTTCGGGGTTTTGTTCCGCCGCCGCCAAGAGTTTGGGCGTGTCGTCCAGATGGTGCTGACCGTCGGCATCGACCTGTAAAACATGGCTGAAGCCGTTTTCTTCGGCGTATTTCAAACCGGTTTTAACCGCCGCGCCTTTGCCGCCGTTGATGGGGCGGTAAAGGACGTGGATGCCGTCTGAAACCAATGCCTGCAATACGGGTTTGCATTCTTCGCGCGAACCGTCGTCCACAATCAATACGTCCAAACCGAAGCCGTGCATGGTCTGTGCGACGCGGGCGATGGCGGCGGGGTGGTTGTAGTGGGGGATTAACACTAGGGTTTTCATGGGGATACCGTTTTTCAGACGACCTTCTCGCAGCGCAGGATGCTGTGTCCGCGTCCGATGCCGTCTGAAATTTCCGCCACTTTCAATCCGGCGTTTTCAACGCAGCGTATCAGGTCTTCGGAATAGAAGATTTTGCTGTTGCCGTTGGCCATGGCGGTGAAATACAGGCTGGTCATGGTCAGGCAGTAGGCGGCGGTTTCATATTGCTGCCTGTCCCAGCAGGGTTCCATGATGTAGAGGCTGGTGTGGCTGCCCATGGAAGCGGCGGCGCGGCGCAGGATGCCGGTGACTTGTTCTTCGCTGAAACAGTCTAAAAACTGGCTCATCCAAATCGCGTCGAAGCCTGTCGGGAAGGGGACTTCGGGGTCGAGCAGGTTGGCGGGGTGGGCATGGATGCGTTCCGCGCCGGTTTTGCCTTTGGTCGCTTCGCGCATCAGGGCGATTTGTTGCGGCAAATCCATGATGGTGACTTCGACTTCGGCGTTGTAGCCGACGCATTGTTCCGCCCAGCGGCCGGTGTTGCCGCCGACGTCGAGCAGCTTTTTAACCGGTTTGGCGAACACGGTTTTCAGCGCTTCGGCAAAGGAATTGTCGGAATAATAGTGGTCGAAGGCGAACCATTTTTCCTGCGCGACGCCCGGCAGCGAGGACAGGCCTTCGTAAATTGTCGGCCAGCTGCCGAAAACTTTCAGCCCTTCGGGTTTGCCCGTTTGCAGGGTTTTTTCCAAGTCGAACATACCTTGGTAACAGATTTCCTGCGTGAAATCCATGTTCACGCGCGCCATTTTGTCTTTCAGTAAAAACCAGCCCGCTTTGCTGATGAAATAGCAGTTGTCGCGGGTATGTACCGTGCCGATGGAGAGCGAGGCTTCAAGCAGCACTTGCGCGGCGTAACCGCTGATTTGCGCTTTCTCGGCGATTTCGGCTTGAGTAAGGCCGTCTGAATGGTCGTTCAGCAAATCCAAAATGCCGAATTTCACCATCAGGCGGGAAACTTGGAACACAATCGGCGCAAAGGCGATTTCCTGCGCCAAACGCTGCGCCTCGCCTGCGGACTGGTGTTCTTCGGAATAACGTTGTGCTAGTGCTGGAAAAAGGTGCATATTTTCTATCTTTTCATTTGATTATGGGTTGTTATTGGGTTTGAGCGGGATTGTTCCCGATTTGCAGGTTTCCTCTTCCCGCAGGAGAGGGCGAAACCTAAAAAAGCGTTTTCAGACGACCTCGAACACAATCCGCCCTGATGCGCACGGATTGTCGCCGTTGCTGACTTTAAAGCTCAATTTGTTTTTTGCCTCATCGTATTTCAGCTCCACCGACACTTCGTCATGCGGACGGACGAACTGCTGGTATTTCAAATTTTCCACGCGGACGACGCGCTGCCTGCCCCACGGATGACGCGCCGCCAGATCGCGTACCCATTGCAGCTCGACTACGCCGGGTACGAGCGGGAAGGTGGCGAAATGGCCGCCGAAATAGACCAAATCAAGCGGCACGCGGCCGATGAAGGTTTCGGCGGCGGTTTCTTCTTCAGATGATGTTTTTGACCAAACGGGCGATGTTTGGGCGACGGTAAAGGCCGTCTGAAAATCGGCGGCGGCTATTTTGGCCTGAGCGTTACGCGGCAGGCTGTCGGCGAAACGCCAGTAACGGGGCAGGGCGATGGTGTCCTGCGTGGCGGCAAGGTGGCGTTTGAGCGCGTCGGCGACGGCGGCACGGTCTTGGTCGCGCAGGGCGGCGATACCTTCCGTGTTCAACGCCGCCCATATGGCGATGCGCTGATGTTGCGGATGGCGGCCGCAATGGGCGTCGGCAATCCACGGATGCCGTAAAAGTTCGTGTTCGATTTGGGTCAGCGACACGCGTTTGTCCTCGAATTTGATGATGCGGTCTTGGCGGCCGAGCAGCAGGAAACCGTCGTGCCGCGGCTCGATTAAATCGGCGGTTTGGCGGCGTTCGGGCGACCACGGCGAAGATGCCCACAATGCGCCTTCTGCGTTCTGCCCGATTTCCACGCCGGCAAACGGCCGCCATGCGCGGCTTTCCCGACGCGACGCAATCACGCCGGTTTCGGTGCTGCCGTACACTTCAAACGGGCGGACGGCAGCCTGTTGCAGCAAATCCGCCGTGGCTTCGGGCAGCGCGCCGCCTGCCGACACGATGCCCGCGATTTTATGGCCGATGCTCTGCCAGTTGCGGTTTTCGCCCAAGCGGTTGAGTACCGCCGGACTGGCAATCCACACCACTTTTTCATGCGCCGCCGTGCCGGCGAGCAGGTTTTCCGGATAAACCGCCTGCTGCCGCTCCATAGGCCAGCCCATTGTCAGCGCAAGTGCGAAACGGAAAGTGAAGCCGTAAAGGTGTTGCGGAATGACGCTGCCGATAACCGTTTCCCCGCCGCGTCCGAATGGCAGCGCGTCCGCCAACATCAAGGCTTCCGCCTGCATCTGCGCGGCGGTTTTCACAATCACCTGCGCCTCGCCGCTGGAACCGGACGTTTTCAGCCATGCTTCGGCATGGTCGGGAATCAGATGGTTTTCAGGGGCGGGCGTCGGGTTTTCGGTCGATGCGTGTGCAAGCAAATCGGGCAGGTGCCACACGGGTGGGCTGGCTTGCACATCCAACGGTTGTCCGGATTCATCGCGTTGTTCGGTTTGACTACCCAACTTGCTTTGCAAATCTTCGGAATCCGTCAAAAACACATCCGCCGTCCGCCCCCAGTCCAAATTGTCCCGCGCCAGATTCGGCAGCAGCAACACCCGCCCGCCCGAATGCCACACCGCCAACACGGCGCAGGCAAACAGCGCGGCATCGTCAAACCACAACGCGGTCGTTTGCGCGTTTGCCGTTTTCAGACGACCTGACAGCCGGAAAACCGCACGGTTGAAATCAGCGCGAGTCCAATTCGGATGAGCGGCGATAAGGTCATGTTGGGGTAGATTGGGGGATAGGATTTGGGTTAGGCGCATAATTTTGATTCGATAGCTTGTTACTGTTCTTTAGCGGCTTGTATTACATATTTACCAAGGATTTGTATAAGTTTTTGGAATTTATATAGGCTAATAAAAATAAAGGAGGTAATGCAAGATTGAAATATATTTTTGATTTCAATATGCTGTTCTTCAGTGTATGTCGTACATATTAAATTTTTCTTAAATTCAAAAATGTTTTCTATGAATAGATAGCAAATAATTAGACATATTGTTGTTAAAAAAAAGCTATTTGCTGATTGAAAGATCTGTACTAATTCATGCAATAAAGTTTTGTCATTGCTATTTTTGCTTTGCCTAGAATACAAATTTTTAGAAAATTTAGTTGTTGCTATTAATGATAATGAAGTAATACAAAATCCTATTGCGATTGAAAGAAAAGATAATAAATCTGAAAGTTTTCCAGAGTATCCTAAGTCATATTTACTGATGCCAAGATATAATAAGTAAGTGCAGATCGAATATATCAACCACTTTATAATATTTTTAATCATGGTGAGATTTCCAATATTTTTAAAATGGCTTGTT
>CAKARM010000090.1:0-7982 GCA_916720585.1 uncultured Neisseria sp. | reverse complement strand
TGACTGTACCCGTGCTGTCGTTGGCATGGGCTGCTCCGGCAAGCAGGAGGAGCATTAGGAGGAAGGTATTGGGTTTCATGGGTTCAAAGTCCTTAAAAATAGGTCGTCTGAAACGGCATTTCAGACGACCTTCTTAACGAATCAGTATTTAATCCGCGCCTTTGAGCATTTTATTCAAAATAGGTACGAGTAGCAATAATACCAAACCGGTGATTACGCCTATGCCGCAAAGCATCCAGTAGAAATCCAGCGGGGCTTTGTCGTTGAATCCTTCTTTGAACAACACGCCGCCCAAAGTGAAGCCCAACGAAAAGCCCAAGAAGTTGAGCGCGACCATTTGGGTTTTGAACATGGGCGGGGCGATTTTGGTGGCGATAGAAAGTGCAATCGGCGAGATCATCAGTTCGCCTATGGTGATGGCGAGCAAGATCAGCGCGAACACAATAATCGGCATGGGTGTCTCTGATGAAATATACGGTACGAATCCAAGATAGGATATGCCGACAACAATCATCGCCAACACGAATTTAAACGGGGTTTTCGGTTGATATTTGCCCATTTTCGTCCAAATCGCCGCCATCACGCCGGAGAAGAGGACGACCCACATACTTTGGATCGAGTCTTTCCATGCGACGGGGACAGTCCAGCCGAATAGGGTGCGGTCAACCGTTTTGTCAAAATACACCGTCGCCACGGTATAGACTTGGAACCAGACCGACCAAAACAGGCAGATGGTCAGAAACAGCGGGATATAGGCAATGATGTGGCGTTTGTTTTCAGACGACACATGGCTGCTGCCGAGCAGACGCGCGAAATAGGCAATGACGGTAAGAATGACTGTGCCGAGCAGGAATTTGGAGAAGTTGTCCAAATTGAGCGCGCCCGAGGCAATCAGGCTGCCGATAACCAAGACAATCAACACGGCGACTGCCACCGCGGTTTTCACTTTTTCAGGACGCAGCGGATTGGGCGCAGGCGTATGCGGCAGAAGTTTGCGCCCCACAGAGTAACGCCACAGCCCGAAAGCCATACCGACTGCCGCCGCGCCGAAGCCGTAGTGGAAACCCATCTTCGTTTGCAGCAAGCCCGTCAGGAGCGGGCCTAAGAAGCCGCCGATGTTGATGGAGATATAGAAAATGGAAAAACCGGCATCGCGCAGTGGCTTCATGTGATCTGCCTCATAAAGCGAGCCGACCATCGAGCTTGCCGACGATTTCACACCACCGCTGCCCAGTGCGATGAGTACCAAGCCGCATAGCAGTCCGTACAGACCCGGTGCGATTGCCAAAACGATGTGTCCGAGCATGACCACGATGCCGGAAATAAACAGCGTTCTCTCCGCGCCCCAAATCCGGTCAGCAAGCCATGCGCCGAGTATGGTGGACAAATAAACGCTGCCGCCGTATGCGCCGACGATGCCGCCGGCGAGCGACTCGTTTATGCCCAAACCGCCTTTATTGGCAGCGTAATAGAGATAGATCATTAAGATACCCTGCATCCCGTAAAACGAGAAACGTTCCCACAATTCGATATGGAACAGGGTAGAGAGCTGGATGGGATGCCCGAAGAAGGTTTTTTCCTTGCGGGCGGACTGGTTGTCAGACATATTAAAGTTCTCCTGTTGGCAGAGGTTGGGCAGACGGACCGCCCCGGCGGAAACCTGCCTGCCCCGCCGGCATTTTCAATATTTTTCTTAGAGCGGGCGCGGGCGTAAGGATTGCCTGCCGCACCCTGCGGGTTTGGCGGGAAACGCCCGTATCCGATGCTTTCATCTAGGATTTACAGGAGTTTACGATGCCAAACATTTTTCGGTTTTAGCCGAATCTGAAACGCTTGTCAAACGGCATATGGCAAAGGTTTGAGGCTGAACAGGGAAACCGCATTTTGATTTAAGCAGGGGTCGTCTGAAAACGTATCGGCAAAAAGGAGGCATTTTCAGGCGGAAGGCGCGGGCGTATCATGCCCTTCATGAACATCACGCCTTTACGCCCCGAACACGTCGAACCGCTCGCCCGCGCGCTTTATCTGCAATGGCATGACTTTGCGCCGTGGTCGTCTATGGACAAAATCCGCGCCTATTACGCGGAATGCCTGAACGGTGAAAACCTGCCGCTGGCGTTTGCCGCCGTCGGAAAGGACGGCGCGCTGCTGGGTTCTGCCGCGCTCAAACGGCACGATATGGAAGAGTTTCCCCAATACGAATATTGGCTGGGCGATGTGTTCGTTTTGCCCGAACACAGGGGGTCGGGCGTGGGCGGCCTGTTGATTGGACACTGCCTCGCCGCCGCCCGCCAAATGCGCCTGCCCAAGCTTTACCTTTATACGCCGGACGTGCAGTCGGTTTACGAGAAATACGGCTGGTGTGAAATCGCGACCTGTCGGCACAACGGCGAGACGGTGTCGGTAATGGAATTGGTATTGGAGGGGGACGGACAATCCGGTTGAATGTGACGCCCATCTTGTGACGCAGGGGTCGTCTGAAAACCCAATCTTTGATTTTCAGACGACCTTTTTATTTACGCATATGGGAACTGTTTATCATTGCAACGTTCTATAAAAGGATTGACTTCAAAGCGATACGGCGTTGCCGCGCCTTGTCCTGATTTGAAGTCTCTCCGGCATATTTTGGCTGAAGCGGAATCACTCGAAAACGGCGGCCTCATTACCGTTTTTATTGATTTTGCTTCAGCGCAGACTGAAACGGGCGGACAGCCGTTTCGTCCCGTTCTCGGTAATATTTTGCACTCAAGCAGAGACTGCTCTGCGCCAGACCGACTGAGAGGAATCCAGATTGAACAGCTTACGCCATCTTGCCCTGATATTTGCTTTGTCCGCGCCCGTACTCACGCTGGCGCAGACCGTATCGCAAACGCTGCCCAACGGGTTGAAGATTATTGTGAAAGAAGACCGCCGCGCGCCGGTCGCCGTGTCGCAGCTTTGGTATAAAGTCGGCAGCGTGGATGAAAAACAGGGCAAAAGCGGTTTGAGCCATGCCTTGGAACACATGATGTTTAAAGGCACGCAGGCCGTACCTTCGGGAGAATTCAACCGCCGCGTCGCCGCTTTGGGCGGAGAGAGCAATGCCTACACCAACCGCAGCGAGACGGTTTATTACGAAAACATCGCGGCGGCAAACCTGCCCGAAGTGTTGAAGCTCGAAGCCGACCGGATGCACAACCTCAATTTCAGCGATGAAGAATTTCAAAATGAAATGAACGTCATCCGCGAAGAACGCCGCCAACGCACGGAAGACACGGCGGACGGCAAGCTGTGGGAACAGGTGTATCTGAACAGCTTTACGCTGCCTTCGATGAAAGCCGCGGTCATCGGTTATATGGATGATTTGCACACGCTCAAAGCCGATGACCTGCGCGACTGGTATCGGCAATATTACGCGCCGAACAACGCCGTTTTGGTGATTGTCGGCGATGTCGATGCCAAAAAGACGCTCAAAACCGCGGCGGAACTGTTCGGCAACATTCCCGCCAAGCAGCAGCCCGACCGCAATATGCTTGCCAACGAACCGTTCAAACGCGAACCTGTGAATTTTCAGACGACCTCGGTGGTCACGCGCCAACCCTTGGTCAGCTTGAACTACCGCGTCCCCGGATTGGAAAGTCTGGACGACAGACTGCCCTATGCGCTGGATGTCCTGTCGGAAATCTTGTCGGGCAACTCGTCCAGCCGCTTGGATAAAAACCTGATACGCGGCAAACAGATGGCTTTGAGTACGGGCGCAAGTTACGACCTGATCAGCCGTGAAATGCCGTTGTTCAGCATCTTCGCCATGCCGGCGGACAACGTCGAAGTCGATGCCGTCATCGCCGAATTGCGCCGCGAATTGAAAGACATCGCCGAAAACGGGGTCAGCGCCGAAGAGCTGAACCGCATCAAAGCGCAGTCGGAAGCGTCCGAAATCTACGAGCGCGACTCTATGGAAGCACAGGCTTCCATCATCGGGCGGCTGGAGGCGCGCGGCTTCGAATACAGCGACGAAGCGGAAATCCGCCGCCGCCTGAAAGCCGTCAGCGTCGAAGATGTGCAGGCCGCCGCGCAGCTGCTGACGGATGACCGCCTGGCGACCGTGGTCATGATGCCCGACCCGAAAATCCTGTACCACCCGATTGTTCAGGCGGCAAACAAGCCTCAACCTAAATAAACCGACCAAAGGGGTCGTCTGAAACCGCTTTTCCCGTTTTCAGACGACCTCCGAACCGACCCCGCCCGAAGTGGCACATGACTCGGAACGGGACGGAATACGGCACCAAACCGCCCTTCCGCCCCGGCAGCCGGGTTAAACCGCAAAGGAATATCCGATGAAATCCCTTCCCCTCATATTAGCCCTCGCCTTCTCCACCGCCGCGCAGGCAGGCGTGGACATCCAACGCTGGACCACCGGCAACGGCACAGAAGTCCTTTTGGTCGAGCAACACGACAACCCCATCGTCGATATGCAGGTCAACTTCAAAGGCGCGGGCAGCGTGTTCAACCCCGAAGGCAAAAGCGAAGTGGCGGAATTCACCGCCGCCCTGCTGACCGACGGCACGGAAAAGCTGGACGAAGAAGCCTTTAATGCCGCCGCCGACGACATTGCCGCCCAAATCGACAGCAGCAGCGGACAGGAAAGCTCTGCCGCCGTCTTGCGCAGCCTAAGCCGCCCCGAAACGCTCAAAAAAGCCGCCGGACTGCTCAACCAATCCCTGACGCACCCCCGTTTTGACCCCGCCGTGTTCGACCGCCGTCAAAAAGAGGCGGTGACCACCCTCCAGCAACAGGAAACCACCCCCGACTTCACCGCCGGACGCGCCCTGACCAAACTTGCCTATCCCGACCATCCATACGGCAGCGGCGCCAACATCACCGCGGAGAGCATCCGCAAAGTCAACCTTGACGACATCCGCGCGTTCCACCGCAGCCGCTACGGCAAAGACAACGCCATCGTCGCCATCGTCGGCGACATCAACCGCAAACAAGCCGACCAGCTTGTGAAAAACGTGTTGAACGGCCTGCCCGACCGCAGCAAAGCCGCCCACACCGTCCCGCCCGTCAAACCCAATCCGGCACAACGCCGCGACATCCCGTTTGCCGGCGAACAGGCGCAAGTCTTGCTCGGTATGCCGCTGATTAAACGCCACGACCCCGACTATTACGCCTTGGTTGCCGGCAACTACATCCTCGGCGGCGGCGGTTTCGACAGCCGCCTGATGAAAGTTTTGCGCGACCGTTACGGCTACACCTACGGCGTATACAGCAACCTCGAACCGGCGACCGAAGCGGGTATGTTCACCATCGCCTATTCCACCCAGAAGAAAAACACCAAAGATTCGCTCGTACAGGCTCAGGCGGTCATCAAACAATTCATCGAAGAAGGTCCGACCGAAGAAGAACTGGCACAAGCCAAAGCCAACATCATCGGCAGCTTCCCCCTGCGTTTCGACTCCAACGCCAAGCTGGTGAAATACCTCAGCATCATCGGTTATCACAACCTGCCCAACGACTATCTCGAAGCCTACCCCAAAGCCATCGGCAAATTGACCGTGGCGCAAGTCAAAGACGCTTGGAAGCGCCGCGTCAAACCTGAAGATTTGCACATTGTCGTCGTCGGTGCCGAATAACCCCGCCGCCCATCCTTGTCCGACGGATACAGCCTGTCGGACAAGGCTTGAGGGGAACGGCGGCTCCATTCCGCCGCACAGCAAAAAGGTCGTCTGAAAGCGAAGCTTCAACAATATCCCAACAGACATTGCGAAGCTGCGCCCGACAGTTTTCAGACGACCCTTCCGACCATTCGTACCCCGTAAACGCCCTTCGGAAGAATTCTCCCCGCCCGCCCGCAAAAACCGTCAAAATCCCTTATAATTCCGAACCTAAACGAATCCCGTCCTGCCGGCAGCGCCGTCGGGACTTGTCTTAACAACGAAAGAAACACTGTGGACAAACTCAAAATCACCGCCAACGGCCCGCTCAACGGCGAAATCACCGTATCCGGCGCAAAAAACGCCGCCCTGCCGCTGATGTGCGCCGGACTCTTGACCTCCGGCACCCTGCGCCTGAAAAACGTACCCATGCTCGCCGACGTCAAAACCACCCAAAAACTGCTGCAAGGCATGGGCGCGCGCGTTTTGACCGACAACATTCACGAATTCGAAATCAACGGCGGCACCGTCAACAACACCTGTGCCCCCTACGAACTGGTGAAAACCATGCGCGCCTCCATCCTCGTGCTCGGCCCGACGCTGGCACGTTTCGGTGAAGCCCAAGTCAGCCTGCCCGGCGGCTGCGCCATCGGTTCGCGCCCCGTCGACCAGCACCTCAAAGGCCTCGAAACCATGGGTGCGGAAATCACCATCGAACACGGCTACGTCAAAGCCAAAGGCCGTCTGAAAGGCACGCGCGTCGTCATGGACGTCGTTACCGTCGGCGGTACGGAAAACCTGCTGATGGCGGCAACCCTCGCCGAAGGCACGACTATTTTGGAAAACTGCGCCATCGAACCCGAAGTCGTCGATTTGGCGGAATGCCTCGTCAAAATGGGCGCGAAAATCAGCGGCATCGGCACGTCAACCATGACCGTCGAAGGCGTAAAAGAGCTGCATGGCTGCGAACACAGCGTCGTACCCGACCGCATCGAAGCCGGCACCTTCCTCTGCGCCGTCGCCATGACCGGCGGCAAAGTCGTCCTGCGCAACGCCGCCCCCAAAACCATGGAAGCCGTGTTGGACAAACTCGTCGAAGCCGGCGCGATCATCGAAGCAGGCGACGACTGGATTTCCATCGACATGCAGCAACGCCCCAAAGCCGTGGACATCCGCACCGTCGTCCACCCCGGCTTCCCGACCGACATGCAGGCGCAGTTTATGGCGATGAACGCCGTTGCCGAAGGCGACAGCCGCGTCGTCGAAACCATCTTTGAAAACCGCTTCATGCACGTTCCCGAACTCAACCGCATGGGCGCGAACATCACCACCGAAGGCAACACCGCCTTCGTCAAAGGCGTGGAAAAACTCTCCGGCGCCGTCGTGATGGCGACCGACCTGCGCGCCTCCGCCAGCCTCGTCATGGCAGGCTTGGTCGCCGGCGGCGAAACCATCGTCGAACGCATCTACCACCTCGACCGCGGCTACGAGCACATCGAGAAAAAACTCGGCAAAGTCGGCGCGAAAATCGAGCGGGTACGCGGTTAAGAGCCTTGTGTGAAAAAGGTCGTCTGAAACGCCACATCCCGATTTCAGACGACCCCGAACCTCCATTTCAGACCCAAACCGACCACCATGAGGGGATCATCATGAACTTCAACAACCTGCTCAATCAAATCTTGGGAACCGTTCAAAAAAGCGGCAAATCCGTTTCCGACAGCCCGCTCAATTCTTTTGGCGGCGGCGCTTTGGTCGGCGGACTGGCGTCCATGCTGATGAAGAAAAAAACCGCCAAATCGCTGGTCAAAGTCGGCTCCGTGGCGGCTTTGGGTTATCTGGCGTATCAGGGTTATCAAAACTGGCAGAAAAACAAGCAGCAGGAAGCCGTGCCGCAAGGCGCGTTCGAGCCTGCCGGACTGCTCGCCGAAACACACAGCCGCGTGATTTTGCGCACCATGATTGCCGCCGCGGCTTCGGACGGTCTGATTGACGACGCGGAAAAACAAGTCATCGCCCGTGAAAGCGGCGACGACCCCGAAACCGCCGCATGGCTTGCCGCCGAATACGCCAATCCGGCAACAGTAGAAGAACTCGCCGCCGCCGTCGGCAACGATCAGGCGTTGGCAGCGGAAACCTATCTGGCGGCACGATTGGTCTGCGCAGACTTGTCACGCAAAGAAATCGTCTTCCTCAGCCGCCTGTCGCAAGCCTTGGGACTGGACGACAATCTGGTGGAAAGCTTGGAAAAACAGCTGGAATTGGCATAACGCTTTGTATAGTGGATTAAATTCAAATCAGGACAAGGCGACGAAGCCGCAGACAGTACAGATAGTACAGAACCGATTC
>CAKARM010000089.1:0-8045 GCA_916720585.1 uncultured Neisseria sp. | reverse complement strand
AGGCTTTTATGAGTGTCCAAGATTTGGGGGCCAGTTCAGTTTTCAGACGACCTTTCATGTTTGAACTGCCTATCGGTTTTGGCTGGCGCGGTAGAAGGCGATGAGGCCGTTGGTGGAACTGTCGTGCTGCGGGTTGCCGCGGTCGAGTTCGGGTTCGATGGTTTTGGCGAGTTCTTTGCCGTATTCGACGCCCCATTGGTCGAAGGGGTTGATGCCCCAAACCGCGCCTTGGACGAAGGTGCGGTGTTCGTATGCCGCCATGAGCATGCCGAGGCGGCGCGGGTCGGTGGCGCTGAGGAGTAGGCTGTTGCTCGGACGGTTGCCGGGGAATTCTTTTTGCGGGGCGAGGCGTTCGCGTTCGGCTTCTGGCAGGTCGGCAAGTTCGGCGCGGGCTTCTTCGAGGGTTTTGCCTTTCATCAGGGCTTCGGCTTGGGCGAAGGCGTTGGCGACGGTGAAGCGGTGTTGGCGGTTGATGCCGTAGGCGGTGGTCATGGGGACGATGAAGTCGCAGGGGATGAGTCGTGTGCCTTGGTGAAGGAGTTGGAAATAGGCGTGCTGGCAGTTGACACCTTCTTCGCCGAAGACGATGCCGCCTGTGGTGTGGGGGACGGGCCGGCCGTCGGCGGTGCGGTTTTTGCCGAGGCTTTCCATGTCGAGCTGGTTGAGCCACGAGGGGAGGTGGCGCAGGTTGTGGCTGTATGGGACGGCGGTTTGTCCGTCGACGTGCTGGAAGTTGTTGTACCAGATGCTGATGAGCGCCATGAGGACGGGGATATTGCGGCGGTAGGGGGTTTGGAAGAAGTGGATGTCCATGGCGTGTGCGCCGGCGAGGAGTTCGCGGAAGCGGTCTGTGCCGACAGCGACCATGACGGGCAGTCCGATGGTCGACCAGACGGAATAGCGTCCGCCGACCCAGTCGAACATGGCGAAGACGTTGTCGGGTGCGATGCCGAAGTTTCGGGCGGCGGCAACGTCGGAGGAGATGGCGCAGAAGTGGCGGTAGATGCCGGATTCGGGTAAACCTGCATCCCGATACCATGCGCGGGCGGCGTAGGCGTTGAGCAGGGTTTCGGGCGTGCGGAAGGATTTGCTGGCGATGCTGAATACGGTGGTTTCGGGTTTGAGGTGGGCGAGTGTGCGGCTGATGTCGGCGTCGTCTGAATTGCTGACGAAGTGGACGCGGATGTTTTGTCGGTAGGCTTTGAGGGCTTCTACGCACATTCTGGGACCGAGGTCGGAGCCGCCTATGCCGATGTGGACGAAGTCGGTGATGGGTTTGTCGGTGATGCCCCTGTGGCTGCCGTTGTTGAGTGATTCGGAGAAGGCGAGGGCGCGGTCGAGTTCGCGGTGGATTTTGGGGAGGATGTTTTCGCCGTCAACGTAAACGGGCGCGGCGTCGGGCGGCAGGCGCAAGGCGGTATGGAGGACGGCGCGGTGTTCGCTGAGGTTGATTTTTTCGCCGTTTTGCATGGCGTGCATTTGTCCGGCTAGGGGCGAGGCTTCGGCAAGGCGGCACAAAAGTTGCAAAGTGTCTTCGCCGAGGCGGTTTTTGCTGTAATCGAAGAGGAGGCCGTCGAGGGTTTCGTGCATATTGCCGAAGCGGTCGGGTTCGGCGGCGAAGCGGTCGCGCAGGTGGATGTGTTGTGTGTCGAGCCGGTGTTGTTCAAGGGCTTGCCATGCTTCGGTAAATGCGGTCATCGGGTTTCCTTCGGAATTGGGTTCGCCCCGCTCATTCGGGGGATGTGATTCAGTTATAGATTGTCGTTGTAGTGATTGGTTCGATAGGGTAAATATTTATGTAGTCGTATGTAGTTTAACAAAGGGGCGCGGGTTTGGCGAATGCGGGGAGCCAGTTTGGTTAAGAATTGTATGCAATATGCAATTTATATGATTGATTTTTATCAAAGTTCTGTAAATTTTTCGGTATGACACCGATGTCAGGTGTGATATGCTTCGTAATCAAATGAAACAGGGATGAGGCGGGAGTCGTAAGATGGCTACAATTTATGATGTTGCTGCTTATGCGGGTGTCTCACCCAAAACGGTCAGCCGCGTCATCAACGGCGATGCGCCGGTCAGCGATAAAACCCGTGCAAAAGTCGAAACAGCGATTGCGGCTTTGGGTTATATCCCGTCTTCGGCGGCGCGGGTGATGCGGTCGAACCGCTCGGACTTGGTCGGACTGATTACCGGCGCCATCTCGCGTACGGGCGAATACGGCGGGGTACACGGTCTGCCGGATATGTTTTTAATCAAAGGCATCCAGCAGAAAATCCGCGAAGCGGGCAAAACGCTGATGATTGCGGATACGGACAACCGCTACGAGCAAATCGACCCTCTGGTCAGGACGTTTATGGAACACCGCGCGGAAGGCATTTTGTATGTAACCGAATCGCACCGCGAAATCGTCCTGCCCGAAATGCCCAACCGCTGCCCGATGGTTTTGGTCAACTGTTTCGACGCGGCGGGTACGCCGTCGGTTTTGCCGGACGACGAGCGCGGGCAATACGATTTGGTACGCAACATCATCCGTCACGGACACCGCCGTATCGCCTATATCACCTTGCAGGCGGGCGCAGAAGCGACGCGGCTGCGTTTGGCGGGCTACCGCCGCGCTTTGGACGAATCGGACATGGTGTTCGATCCTGACTTGGTGCAAACCGGCATCACCGACTTTGCCAACGACAGCGAGCCTTTGATTGCGGCAGTGTTGAAACTGTTGTCGCTTGCCGACCCGCCGACGGTCATTTGCTGCGGCAACGACGAAATGGCGGTCCGCGTTTACGGCATTTTGAGGACGCGCGGCGTACGCGTTCCGGAGCAGGTATCGGTGGCAGGTTACGACAACCACAGCGCGATTGCCGAAACCCTGTTCCCGCCGCTGACCAGTACCGAGCTGCCCTATATGCGCATGGGGGCGCTGGCGGCGGAAATTCTGTTCGACATTATCGAGACCAAAGAAACCGCCCGTCCGCCCGTTCGGGTTGTCGGGGAAACGATTTGGCGGCAGTCGGTCACGGCATTGAAGTAAAACATCCTTTCAGACGACGTCTGCATCATGAGGCAGACACAATACGACAATAAAAGGTCGTCTGAAAACACAAACAACACATCACGTTATCCATTTGCAACGTATCGACACGATACACCCAAAAATAAAGAAAGCGGCCCAACCGCTTCGACTATGCAGTGTTTCCCGCAGTTTGTTGTTCCATGTTTTCTTCTTATACAGTCCAGGAGTAGCTTCAAAATGAAGATTTCCCCACAAGTATCCCTGACGCTTCGCCAGATTATGCTGATGAACTTCGGCTTCTTCGGCATTCAATACAGCTTCGGTTTGCAGCAAACCGCCATCAACCCGATTTTCAGTTTCTTACAAGCTGACCCTGCAAAACTGCCTTACCTCAATATGGCAGGACCGATTACCGGTTTGCTGGTGCAGCCCCTTATCGGTGCCATGAGCGACCGTACATGGATTCCCGGACTCGGCCGCCGCCGTCCGTATTTCCTGCTCGGTGCCATCGGTTGCAGCTTGTGTTTGTTCTTCTATCCGCACGTTACCGCATTGTGGGTGGCCGTATTGCTGCTGTGGCTCTTAGACATCAGCAACAATACCGCCATGGAGCCTTTCCGCGCCTTCATCGCCGATACCGTTCCCGAACGCCAGCAATCCACCGGCTTTTTGATGCAGTCAGTGTTTACCGGCTTGGGCATTACCCTTGCCAACATATCGCTCTATGCCTTCAAGAAAATCGACTGGTTGAACCAAACCTCCGAAGCGGGCATCCCCTACTGGGTATTCGGCTCGTTCTATATTGGTGCCGTTTGCTCCATCGGCTCTGTTTTAGTGACCGTATTGTCCACCCCCGAACATGAGCCGTCTCCTGAAGAGCTGGCGGCGATTAAAGCCCAATCCGGTGGTCCTGTTGAAGCCGTTAAAGAAATTTACCATGCTATTAAAGACATGCCGAAACCCTTGTGGCAGCTCGCTTCGGTTTACCTCTTCCAATGGTACGCACTCTTCATCTACTGGCAATACATCTCCCACAGTCTCGCCAAATCTATATGGAATGCTACCTCTGCCAACAAAGTTGCATATGAGGACGCAGTGGCATGGACCGGTGTGGTCAATGGCTTTTACAACGTCGTGACCTTTATTTCTGCCTTCGGGTTGATGTGGATGGCGCGCAAATACGCCGCCAAATACGTCCATGCCTTTGCCGTTACCCTTGCCGCACTTGCCCTTTTGGCGATTCCGCATGTTACCGATAAAAACATGATGCTCGCCCCGATGATCGGTTTTGGTATCGGCTGGGCAAGTATGATGGGCGTGCCGTTTATGATTGTCGTGCATTCCATCCCGAAAGAGCGCTACGGCGTGTATATGGGCATCGTCAACATGATGATTGTGATTCCGATGCTGATCCAAACCCTTACCTTCAGTAAAATCTATGAGAACTTGCTCGGCGCCGACCCGGGACATGCCATGACTTTTGCCGGTGTCCTCCTTATCATCGCTGCCGTACTGACCCTGACCATCAAAACGTCAAACAAACCTTATGGCGTAGAATCGGCAGGCTGATTCAAACAGTTGCGACAAGGTCGTCTGAAAACCCTTGTTTTAGGTTTTCAGACGACCTCTTGATTTAGTTTGTCTAGACAGTGGGGCGGTTATAGTGAATTAACTTTAAACCAGTACGGCGTTGCCTCGCCTTGCCGTACTATCTGTACTGTCTGCGGCTTCGTCGCCTTGTCCTGATTTAAATTTAATCCACTATATTTTTGATGCTGCCAATGACTTGATACTAATGGTTAGTGCTTGGTTTAACGGAGTAAAAGGTAGCTTTAACAGCTATAATCCAATTGGACGGTAGATGATTCGAAAAACAGTCGTTCCGCCTGCATGTAGTGTACCTATTGCACATTGCTCCTAATGTCATCAAATTACACTGATCATCAACCATGTGGGGTGCAGGAAACGGAACGTCATGTCCTTTAAACTAGCTTCCAACCCCCAGACCTACTCAAAACGAAGACGACGAGGAAGAGTGATAATGAAAAAACTACTTGTAACTTTTTTTCTCCCATTATTTCCTGTTATTGCTTTTGCTTGCTCCCCTGGAGTTGGGGGCGGTCCTTCGGGAGATCCCCATTGTATGGCTCCGATCTTAGCAAACGATCCGTATTACAATGGAAGTATGAATCGGCAACAGCCACAGCAGGCAAAAACAGTAACGGTACAAGTCCCCTCCAAATTCGGAGCTTTAGCTTATAGTCCAAGTGTTGGACATATTGCAGGCTCTCTAAACCACAGTTCTAAGGCAGAAGCCCAGCAAGCAGCAATCCAACGCTGTCAACAAGGTAGTAAAAACACTCCTTGCAAAGCAATCGCGTGGGTACGAAACGGTTGTGTTGCAGCAGCGGCAGGCAAAGTTAAAAATAAATTCGTTGTGGTTGACGGTGCAGGGCATCCGGGAACTGCCGAGCAAATTGCTTTGCAAAATTGCAAAAAAGGTGGGTTGAAAGATTGTAAAATTATTATACCCGAAGGTTGTTCGTTGCCTTGATTAACCTTACTTCCCATTCTGAAGGTCGTCTGAAAACCCTTGTTTTAGGTTTTCAGACGACCTTTTTGTTTAATTGTGCCGATTTGTTTTAAGCGGGCGGGGACGGTTTGTGGAAGCTCGGATTGTGCCGGAAGATTGCCGCATTCCCGCAAAAGCTGACGGCAAAGCGTTTACATGGCAAAATACCGCCTGTTTGCGGGTCATCCGAATTTTTCAGACGACCTTTTACCCTCTTCAAAAGGAATCCCCATGTCTTTGCAAAACATCATCGAAACCGCCTTTGAAAACCGTGCGGACATCACACCGACCACCGTTACCCCCGAAGTCAAAGAAGCCGTGTTGGAAACCATCCGCCAACTCGATTCAGGCAAACTGCGTGTCGCCGAACGCTTGGGCGTGGGCGAATGGAAAGTCAACGAATGGGCGAAAAAAGCCGTCCTGTTGTCCTTCCGCATCCAAGACAACGAAGTCCTCAACGACGGCGTAAACAAATACTTCGACAAAGTGCCGACCAAGTTTGTCGACTGGTCTGAAGACGAATTCCGCGCCGCCGGTTTCCGTGCCGTACCCGGTGCCGTTGCGCGCCGCGGCAGCTTTGTTGCCAAAAACGTCGTTTTGATGCCGTCTTATGTCAACATCGGCGCATACGTTGACGAAGGCGCGATGGTCGATACTTGGGCGACCGTCGGCTCTTGCGCACAAATCGGTAAAAACGTCCACTTGAGCGGTGGCGTCGGCATCGGCGGCGTACTCGAACCCTTGCAAGCCAGCCCGACCATCATTGAAGACAACTGTTTCATCGGCGCGCGTTCCGAAATCGTCGAAGGCGTGATTGTCGAAGAAGGCAGCGTGATTTCCATGGGCGTGTTCATCGGACAATCCACCAAAATCTTCGACCGCACTACCGGCGAAATCTACCAAGGCCGCGTACCGGCAGGCTCGGTTGTCGTGTCCGGCAGCATGCCTTCCAAAGACGGCAGCCACAGCCTCTACTGCGCCGTCATCGTCAAACGTGTGGACGCGCAAACCCGCGCCAAAACCAGCGTCAACGAATTGCTGCGCGGTATTTAACCGGCAAACAGAAAAGGGGAGAGGTCGTCTGAAACAGCCCGAAACATAAACGGGCTTCAGGCAAACGGTTTCCCTGTTTGAATGGCAAGAGGTCGTCTGAAAACCGGATTTCGGGTTTTCAGACGACCTTTTCATAGGGTGAGTCGGTTAAGTCAGGACGGTATCACCGTTTTGTTTGATGCTGTTTTCTCCGCCATAAAAAAGCAACGGATAAACCGTTGCTTTTTTGTTTGGCCTGTGAATCTTACAAACTGCCCAACACGATGCGCAACACGCGGCGCAAGGGTTCGGCTGCACCCCACAAGAGCTGGTCGCCGACGGTGAACGCGCTGATGTATTCGCCGCCCATGCCCAGTTTGCGGATGCGTCCGACAGGGACGTGGCAGCGCATAGAACCGATGCGTACGCACAAGCCGTCGATTACGGTCGGATTGTCGCTGCGGCCGAGGATTTTGTTGGTTTCCGCGCCGCCTTTCCATTCTTCTTTGGACTGGCCGTTGCCCAAATCCACGTCAATCCACGGAATCAGGCTGCCGGCCAGCGGCACGCCGAAGTTGGCTTTGGGGTAGTCTTCGCTGCGCAGAAAGTCGGAAACTTTGCGGTCGATGTCGAGAATGGCGCCGGCGGGGTTGGCGATTTCGTCGGCCACTTGGGCGTGGATGGCGCCCATGCCTTGGATCAGTTCGCGCATATTTTTGGCACCGGCACCGGAAGCGGCCTGGTAGGTCATGGCCGAAGCCCATTCGACCAGTCCGTTTTGGAACAGGCCGCCGAGCGCCATCAGCATCAGCGATACGGTGCAGTTGCCGCCGATGTAGTTTTTCACGCCGTTTTTCAGGCCTTCGTCGATGACGTTGCGGTTAACCGGGTCGAGCACGATGATGGCATCGTCGTTCATGCGCAGGGCGGAGGCGGCGTCGATCCAGTAGCCGTTCCAGCCGGAATCGCGCAGGGGCCGGAACACGGATTTGGTGTAGTCGCCGCCCTGGCAGGTAACGATAACGTCCATTTTGGCCAGCTCGGCCGGGTTATTGGCATCCAGCAGGGTTTTGGCTGCCTGGCCGAAATCGGGCGCCGCGCCGCCGGGGTTGGAAGTGGTGAAAAAATATGCTTCGGGAATGCGGGAAAAATCGTTTTCTTCGCGCATGCGCTGCATCAAAACCGAGCCGACCATGCCGCGCCAGCCGACGAATCCTACTTTCATTGTGTGCTCCTGTTGGGAAATCAGACAAAAAACAGGCATTGTAAACCTTTAAACGGAAAAAGTAAGGCGCTCTTCGCAGCCGTAGGCTTTCAGACAGCCTGAAAAACCGCAAAACGACTGTTTCGAGCTAGAAAATTGCCGATCGGGTGGCGCGTTTGGTCTGCAGTTGATGGCGATGCTAACGTAAATTAACGAAATATGGG
>CAKARM010000088.1:0-8069 GCA_916720585.1 uncultured Neisseria sp. | reverse complement strand
TGGTGGCAACGTGGGTTTTGGAGTCTTTGGTCCATGCGCCCATGCTGTGCGGATTTTTTTTCGCAAAGTTTTTCACTGCTTTCGGCGCGCGGCGGTCGGAGTTGCCTTCGCGCAGGACAGGGTTGACCGCGCTACCTTTGATGCGGTCGTAACGTTCGCGCACGGCTTTTTCTTCATCGGTTTGCGGGTCGGCGGGATAGTCGGGGACGGCAAAGCCTTTTGCCTGCAATTCTTTAATTGCGGCAGTCAGTTGCGGTACGGACGCACTGATGTTCGGCAGTTTGATCACGTTGGCGTCGGGCTGTTTCACCAGTTCGCCCAACTCGGCAAGCGCGTCGGGTACGCGCTGCGCTTCGGTCAAATATTCGGGGAATGCAGCCAGAATGCGGCCGGACAGGGAAATATCGCTGGTTTTGACTTCGATACCGGCATGGCGGGTAAACGCCTGCACAATCGGCAGCAGGGATTGGGTCGCCAGCGCGGGGGCTTCATCGGTATGGGTGTAGATAATGGTGGCTTTGCTAGTCATGGGATATTCTCTTGTAGGTTAGGTTTTTCTTTTCGAATGCGGCGCAAAAGCGCGCTGCGTGGCTATTATGGCATATTTCGGCAGGCTTGGGATATGGTTTTAATATGTTATCAATCAGTTTGCAAAAAGGTCGTCTGAAACGGCTTCGGTAGCGTTTTCAGACGACCTTTGGGGGGATTATAGGGAATATTTTTTCTTTAATGCACGGACGGCTTTCAATATTTCTGCATTGCTTTTCTTAACTCCTTCTTGAGCTTTATTTCGTTTTTCTAGAAAAGCCATTACATCCAATTGGTTTATTTCAGGTTTTTTTTCTCCTTCACCCATCAAGGTTTTTTGATGTTTTATCAAATATTCCAAAACATGACTTGCCAATATATTGATTTCGACCCTCCGGTTAACCACTGCTTTAATTTCAGGATCGCGGAAATCAGCATCCAAAAATCTTCCGGTAACTTTTTTCCACTCATCAGCCAGCTTTTTTGCAGCTTCAAAAAATTCTGGAGAATGTGTCGAATTTTCTCCAGCCCGGTTAAATTCATCTTGTGCTGCCATCAATTCCGAATGAGACTGTAAAACGATTTCGAAAAATTTAACCAAATCCGCCCGTCCGTATGGCGATTTCACATTTGAAATAGGGATTGGCTCCAGCAGTTTCGGGTTAGGATCGGGGAAGTCGTTAATCATTTTGGCATAATCAGCAGGTGGCATGACCTTGCCTTTGGAAGACTGCACCGCGACGCGTTTTCCTGCAACGGGTTTGGCAGCGGCGCTTACGCAGGCGGTCAATGCGGATGCGGTCAGCAACACTGAAACGAAGCGGATGAAAGCAGTCATAAAGCTCCTTAAATATTGTGTTGATAATCTGTTAGTCCGACGGTGGTAAAAAAGGTTTCTTATTTTCAGACGACTTTGGAGAGGGAATCCAATTAGGGTATTGATATAGCAAACTTAAAAATATTTTTATGAATAACGCCCCAAATCTGCTTAAACTCTCTTCAAATATCACAGATTAACCTACAGACTGCTGATAATTTATTTATTAGAAAAGGCCACAAATTTTCCATTAGGATAGGAACCTTCATATCCACATGGAAAACCATTATTGAGATAAATTAGCCTCATTTTTTCAATAAATGGAGATGTTTTATTATGGGCAACGCATAATAAAAGTTTTAGCATATCTCCCTCCATATTATTAAAAAGGAGGGAGATTTCCGTACCAGCATCATAACCAACTTTTTTGGTTGCGCCACAAAAGTCCTTTGAATAATTTAATTCTTCTTCCAAAAAATGATTAATTTTGGATAGTATGTTGCTATTTTCGTAAATATTTAAATTGACTATCTGGTTTTCCCATAAAGATTGCCAATCTTGAAAAAATTCTTCTGAATCATCAGTTGCAAAATAAGTAGCTAAATCACCATCATGGATTATCTTAATTTGATCATCTTTTATGTTAAAAGGTGAAGCGTAGAATTTTTCATTCTTTAAGAATTGAATTAATTCATCATGTTCAATATCTTTAATATTCCACATATATCCTATACCTTGTCAGAATTCTAAAATCAATTACTACTTTTTTAGGTTGCGCTTATGGAGGAGATGTCCGATAAACAGCTAAGAAGATATTATCGGATATAGATTCCAACCTACGGTTTCTCATAAAAAAGGTCGTCTGAAAATAAAATTTCAGACGACCTTTCAAACATATAACCCAATTAACCCAGATCAAACGCTTTATGCAGGACGCGGGTGGCGAGTTCCATGTATTTCTCGTCAATCAAGACGGAAACTTTGATTTCTGAGGTGGAAATCATTTGGATGTTGATGCCTTCTTCGGCGAGGGTGCGGAAGATTTTGGCGGCAACGCCGACGTGCGAACGCATGCCCAAGCCGACTGCGGAGACTTTGCACACGGTGTCGTCGCCGTCGATGGCGGCTGCGCCGATGCTGTCTTGCAGTTTGGTCAGGATTTCGATGGTTTGTTTGTACTCGCCGCGCGGTACGGTGAAGGAGAAATCGGTAGTGCCTTCGCTGCCGACATTTTGGATGATCATATCGACTTCGATGTTGGCATCGGCAACCGCGCCTAAAATCTGATAGGCGACGCCGGGTTTGTCGGGTACGCCGCGCACGTTGATGCGGGCTTGGTTTTTATCGAATGCGATACCGGTTACGGCTGCTCTTTCCATGTTGTCGTCCTCTTCAAAGGTAATTAAGGTGCCGTTGCCGCCGTCTTGCAGGCTGCTCAGTACGCGCAGGCGCACTTTGTATTTTCCGGCGAATTCTACTGAACGGATTTGCAAAACTTTCGAACCGAGGCTTGCCAGTTCGATCATTTCTTCAAATGTAACCGTATCCATGCGGCGCGCTTCAGGCACGACGCGGGGGTCGGTGGTGTAAACGCCGTCTACGTCGGTATAGATTTGGCATTCGTCCGCTTTGAGGGCCGCGGCGAGCGCAACGGCGGAGGTGTCGGAACCGCCGCGTCCGAGTGTGGAAATATCGCCTTCGCTGCTGATGCCTTGGAAACCGGCGACGATGACGACTTTGCCCTCGGCGAGGTCGGCGCGCATTTTTTCGTCATCGATGCTTTCGATGCGGGCTTTGGTGTGGGAAGTATCGGTTTTGAGGGCGACCTGCCAGCCGGTGTAGCTTTTGGCATCCACGCCGATGTCTTTCAATGCCATTGCCAAAAGGCCGATGGTCACTTGTTCGCCGGTGGACAAAACTACGTCCAGCTCGCGCGGATCGGGATGCTCTTGCATTTCGTGCGCCAGCGCAACCAGGCGGTTGGTTTCGCCGCTCATGGCGGATACGACGACAACGATGTCGTGTCCTTCGGCGCGGGCTTTGGCGACACGTTTGGCTACGTTTTTAATGCGTTCGGGCGAGCCTACTGATGTGCCGCCGTATTTGTGTACGATTAACGCCATGTTTCGTGCTTTCTTGAGGGGAGTTGGTCGGGCAGTATGGTCTGCTGGAAAAGGGCTTATTATTACTATTTTTTACATGAAATTCAAGGCTGGGACGGGAATAATCGAATTTTCTACCGGAATCGGAGAATAAAGGCGTTGGAGTGTGATTCATGGCAAAAGGTCGTCTGAAAACCGAGGGGATGGTTTTCAGACGACCTTTTGTTTCAGTTGGGCAATGAAACCGGGTCAGGAACAATGAATTGACGGGTTGATTGGTTTTGGGAGTATGGTTTGCCGTCAAGCGGTGCGGTGTTTTTTGCCGCGTATCCATTTGGTCAATATGCCGCCTTCGCTGCCGAAGATGACGGACAGGGTGTATAAGACGCCGCAACACAAAATAATGGCGGGACCCGACGGTATTTCGACGTGATACGAAAACAGCAAGCCTGCAAAGCCGCAGAAGAGTGCCAGCAAGACTGACAATAAAATCAACATCCCCATATTTTTTGCCCACAAGCGGGCGGTAATGGCGGGCAACATCATCAGCCCGACCGACATCAGTGTGCCGAGTGCTTGAAAGCCGGCAACCAAGTTCATAACCACCAACACCAGAAACACGACATGCCAAAAGCCGCCTTTCCCGCCAACGGCTTTTAGGAACAGAGGGTCTATGCTTTCCAAGACTAAGGGGCGGTAGATGATTGCCAAAGCGGTAATCGTTATGCTGGCGGCGATGGCAATCAGTTGTAATGCGGGGATGTCCACTGCCAAGACGGAACCGAACAGCAAATGCAGTAAGTCTACGCTGCCGTCCTTTTGTTTGCTGACCAGGATGACGCCGATTGCCAGACTGCTCAAATAAAATGCGGCAAAGTTGGCATCCTCTTTCAAAGTGGTAAAACGGCTGACCAATCCCGCCAAAAGAGCCATCAGCATGCCGGCAACAAAGCCGCCTATGCTCATTGCCGGCAGGCTCAAACCGGCGAAAATATAGCCTATCGCGGCGCCGGGCAATACGGCATGACTTAATGCGTCTCCAACCAGGCTCATGCGGCGCATCACGAGGAAAACGCCGACAGGTGCGGCACTGAGTGCCAAACAGAATATCGATGCCAGCGCATAACGCATGAAATCGAACTCTGCGAACGGAGAAATCAGTAAATCGTAAAAATTCATGGTGTTTGCCGTTTGGGTTTGAAAATAATCGATGCAGGCGCATTATCCTGATTCTGCCGCATAAGGGCAAATGGGATAACCGCCTGCAATCGTTTTCAGACGACCTTAAAAGGTTGCGGCTTCTGCCAAGATTTTACCTGCCAAGTCTTTGGGCGACAGGTTGGGTTCGCCTTGCAGCGGCCATTCGATGCCGACGGTCGGATCGTTCCAAATCAGCGAATGTTCGGCTTTCGGGTTGTAATAGTCCGTGCATTTGTAAACGAATTCGGCTTCATCGCTCAAAACGTAAAAGCCGTGTGCGAAACCTTCGGGTACCCAAAGCTGGCGTTTGTTTTCAGCCGACAGGATTTCGCCCGCCCATTTGCCGAAAGTCGGCGAGTCTTTACGCATATCGACGGCAACGTCAAACACTTCGCCGACAACGACGCGGACGAGTTTGCCTTGCGTGTTTTCGGTTTGGTAATGCAGGCCGCGCAATACGCCTTTGCCTGATTTGGAATGGTTTTCCTGCACGAAGGTGCGGTCGCAGACGTTGGCCTTAAACCATTCGTCGCGGAAGGTTTCCATGAAGAAGCCGCGCGCGTCGCCGAAGACTTGCGGTTCTAAAAGTTTGACTTCGGGAATGGTGGTATCAATGATTTTCATATTTTCAATTCCACTTGAACGAATCAAGAAAAACTACGCTTGATGTTATGAATACAATAGATTTGAGCTTAGCGGTTTACGCCCGCCAACAAACGTAACAGGTATTGACCGTATTGGTTTTTTGCCATCGGGCGGGCGAGTTCTTCCAAACGCTCGTCTGAAAGCCAGCCGTTGCGCCAAGCGATTTCTTCGAGGCAGGCGACTTGCAGGTCTTGGATGTTTTGCACGGTTTGGACGAATGAGGCGGCTTCGTGCAGGCTTTCGTGCGTACCGGTGTCCAACCATGCAAAGCCGCGTCCTAAAAGCTGTACGGATAATGAACCGTCGTCAAGATACATTTGGTTGAGCGTGCTGATTTCGAGTTCGCCGCGTGCGGAGGGTTTGACCTGTTTGGCAAATTCTACGACGCGGTTGTCGTAGAAATATAAGCCTGTTACCGCCCAGTCGGATTTGGGCTGTTTCGGTTTTTCTTCGATGGATAAGGCATTGAAGTTTTCGTCAAATTCGACGACGCCGAAACGTTCGGGGTCTTTGACTTGGTAGCCGAACACGGTGGCGCCGTGTTTTTTGGAGGCAGCTTGTTTCAGGGTTTGGGTAAACGACTGGCCGTAGAAAATATTGTCGCCCAAGACCAAGCAGACGTTGTCGTTGCCGATAAACTCTTCGCCGATGATGAATGCTTGCGCCAAGCCGTCGGGGCTGGGTTGTTCGGCGTAGCTGATGGAGATGCCGAAATCGCTGCCGTCGCCGAGCAGTCGTCTGAAAGAGGGATTGTCTTCGGGGGTGGTGATGACCAAGATTTCGCGTATTCCCGCCAACATCAATACGGACAGGGGATAGTAAATCATGGGTTTGTCGTACACGGGCAGGAGCTGTTTGGATACGCCGCGCGTGATGGGGTAGAGGCGCGTGCCGCTGCCGCCGGCAAGGATGATGCCTTTCATGGGGGTCCTTTGTTGGTCTGATTGTTGAAATCAGCAAAATGTGTGAAATGGATTTTAAGGTCGTCTGAAAACATAGTTTGTGCATGGCTAATGTTTTCAGACGACCTTCGGTTTTAAAGGGGCTTGCCATTTACCATGCCGAAGAAGCTTTTGATATCGAAGTAAACGGAACGGATGTCGCCTGCTTCATTTTGCACATCAATACGGTCATAGACGCCGCCGTTTTGCTGCAACAGGGCTTGTCCGACTTTGCGGTATCCCGGCATATTTTCTGCAATCCAGCGGTTTTCGGCGCCAATGCCGCGCATAGTGTCGTCTTCAATGATGACAACTGCCCGCTCAATAGTGCTGCCATCGGCTTTTGTCATCTTTTTAACAGTCGTTTGTGCGGCATGATGTCGCGTTTCTTTTGCCAGAACTGGCATAGAGACGAACAAGGCTGAGGTCAAAGTTGCCGATAAGACTATGCGGGACAGAGAATGCATGGAAATACCTTTTTCGATGATGCCTGTTGTTTGCAATGTAGGGCAGGTATGGTTTAAAGCTTGCCCAGACGTTCCAGACGGTAGCTGCCGTTCAATACATTTTGCCACCAGGTTTTGTTGTTCAAATACCATTGCACCGTTTTGCGGATGCCGGATTCGAACGTTTCCTGCGGTTTCCAGCCCAGTTCCCTGCCGATTTTGGCGGCGTCGATGGCGTAGCGTACGTCATGGCCGGGGCGGTCTTGCACGAAGGTAATCAAGTCTTCGTAGCGCGCCACGCCGGCAGGTTTTTCAGGAACGAGTTCTTCCAATAGGGCGCAGATGGTTTTGACCACCTCGATATTGGCTTTTTCATTGTGCCCGCCGATATTGTAGGTTTCGCCGACAACGCCTTCGGTAACAACCTGATACAGCGCGCGGGCGTGGTCTTCGACAAACAGCCAGTCGCGGATTTGCATCCCGTCGCCGTACACGGGCAGCGGTTTGCCGTCGAGCGCGTTCAGAATCATCAATGGAATGAGTTTTTCAGGGAAGTGGTACGGACCGTAGTTGTTCGAACAGTTGGTTACGATGGTCGGCAGACCGTAAGTACGCAGCCATGCACGTACGAGATGGTCGCTGGAAGCCTTGGAAGCGGAATAGGGGCTGGACGGGGCGTAGGGCGTAGTTTCGGTAAACAAATCGTCCGTGCCGTGCAAATCACCATAGACTTCGTCGGTGGAAATATGGTGAAAACGGAAAGCTTCTCGTTTTTCAGACGACATTTGCTGCCAGTAGGCGCGCGCGGCTTCGAGCAGGTTGAACGTGCCGACGATGTTGGTTTGGATGAATTCGCCGGCGGAATCAATAGAGCGGTCGACATGACTTTCCGCTGCCAAGTGCATTACGGCATCGGGCTGGTGTTGTGCAAACACGCGGTCAAGTTCGGCACGATCGCAAATGTCCACTTGCTCAAAAGCGTAACGGGGACTGTCGGCTACGTCGGTCAGTGATTCGAGATTGCCCGCGTAAGTTAATTTGTCGAGATTGATGACGGAATCTTGGGTATTTTGGATGATGTGGCGGACAACTGCCGAGCCGATAAAGCCCGCGCCGCCGGTAACGAGGATTTTTTTCATGAGATGGGTCTAAGATACAGTACAGCTTTGGATTATAACTGTATACATGTATACGTGTATACATGGAGGGAATTTAACGGCATGGTATTTTTCTTGCCGTTTAGGTGAAATTTATGCCATTCATCTTAACAAATATATTTGTCATTATGGTTATGGTATATTCCCGGCGTTCATCATAAATTCATCCTAGTGTTATCATGACTGCCCGCCAATCCTACCACCTCACCTTCGCCCGTTTCTCCCCCTCCCTC
>CAKARM010000087.1:0-8094 GCA_916720585.1 uncultured Neisseria sp. | reverse complement strand
TACCTCCTCGCTGGCGAAGTTCACTCCAGCCGATTCGACAAAATCTTTTTTGTTCAACACTTTTTCAATACGTGAAGCACATGCCTGGCAGGTCATGCCTTCGATTTGGAAGCGGACTTTTTGTTGCATGATGTATTTCCTCGGTGAGGATTTCAGACGACCTTTCGGTTCAGATTTTGAATGAGGTCGTCTGAAAGCGGTTGAGACGATGGGAATAGGATAAACCCTGGGGGGGGGTGAAGGTCAAGGGGGGTAATAGGAGAATTATTTTAGATATGGGATTGACAAACAACTTGATACTTAGATAATATAGTCATCAAGTCAGTTTCGCTGTGCATACGGTGTTTAACACAAAATGTGTTACTGGCTTATCAACCATGAAAGCCACATAATTATTTGTGGCTTTTTCCTTTTTGTATCTTACTTCGGTTTGAAATTATGTACTTGCTATATATTGATGAGTCAGGAACAATATCGGATCAAAATCAGCCTTTTTTTGTTTTATCAGGGATTTCTGTTTTCGAGCGGAAAACACATTGGATAGAACAAAGAATGAATGAAATAGCTGCTCGTTTCTCAATTGATGAACCTTATCAATATGAGTTGCATGGTTCTCCTATGAGGAGCGGGAAAAGTGAATGGAAACATTTTTCTTTTGATAAACGGAAACAAGCGATGCTGGATTGTTTATCTTTGGTTGCGGATAAGAGAAATGATATTCGTATTTTTGCATCTGTTATTGAGCAGGGCTATTCCTCTGGGAGAGATATTATTAGCGAAAGCTTTGAGCAAATCGCTTCTCGCTTTGATATGTATTTAGCACGTTTACATGATCAATCTAATACTCAGAGAGGTATTGCTATTTTTGACAAATCCTCTACTGAAAAATCTATTCAAGCTCTTGCCCGTACTTCCATGCAGTATGGGCATACATTTGGAAAATTAAGAAATTTTTCCGAAGTTCCTCTGTTTTTAGATTCCAAATCATCTCGTTTAATCCAGTTGGCGGACTTAGTATCATATGCAATCTATCGACATTATGCGCAAGGTGATAGTGAATATTTTCAAGTTATTAAAAATAATTTTGATACACAACATGGCAAAAATCATGGTTTGTATCTCCGTAAGGCACTTAAATAACATTAATATTTTATTGCTTTGCGGTTGAAATTGTTAACAAAGACAAAAAGGTCGTCTGAAAACTTTGTATGTAGGTTTTCAGACGACCTTTTTGAGTGGAATGAAAGGTTGTTTTGCCTTGTCAGCCTGATTCAAATCTTTCCCAAGCGATATCTGATGCCGAAGCGGCAGGTTCTCAATTAAGCCGCGCCAAATTCCGTTAATTTCCATTAAAGGTCGTCTGAAAGCCTTCGGTGTCATACTTTCTCGGTTATAATAGCCGGCTTCTTCAATTTGACCCTTTTTCGGAAATATATCATGGCATTTGCCTCGCTTTTCACCCTTTTGGACGATATTACCGCTGTCTTGGACGACGTTGCCCTGATGACCAAAATGGCCGCCAAGAAAACGGCGGGTGTGGTCGGCGATGATTTGGCGCTCAATGCGAATCAGGTTACGGGCGTGTCGGCGGAACGCGAGCTGCCGATTATTTGGGCGGTGGCAAAAGGTTCTTTGGTGAACAAGCTGATTTTGGTGCCGCTGGCTTTGCTGCTGTCTGCCTTTTTGCCGAAGCTGATTACGCCTTTATTGATGATAGGCGGGATTTATTTGTGTTTCGAGGGCGTGGAAAAGCTGCTGCATAAGTTTCTACACCGCCACGAAGCGCATGAAGACGAGGAGGCTGCCGCCGAAACGCTGGACGAAAAAACCAAGATTAAAGGTGCGATTCGTACGGATTTCATCCTGTCTGCCGAGATCATTATTATTGCTTTGGGCGTGGTTGAAAAATACGATCTGATGACCCGTTCGCTGGTGATGACGGCAATCGGCATCGGTATGACCGCTTTTGTGTACGGTTTGGTCGGCGTTATCGTCAAACTCGACGACTTCGGTATGCTGCTGATGCGTCAAAAAAGCACGGGCATCCAAATGGTCGGACGGGGCTTGATTGCCTTTATGCCTTGGTTCATGCGCGGTTTGAGCGTGGTGGGTACGCTTGCCATGTTCCTCGTCGGCGGCGGTCTGATTACCCACAACTTGGGCTTTTTGCATGATTTCTTACACGCGCAACATTGGGACAGCGGTTTGATGGAGCATGTCGCTAACCTCGCCGTCGGGCTGATTGCCGGCGCCGTCGCCTGTGCTGTTGCTCTGCCATTGATGAAGCTGTTTCAAAAACACTAAACAATCGATACGTCGTCTGAAAATGGTTTAACTTTGTTGAAGCTGTATTTTCAGACGACCTCTTATTTTCTTTTCTCTGCAATGAACATTTTCCGCAAACTCGAACAATATTGGCAGCATCCTGTGCTGTACTGGCCGCTGGTGATCCTGATTGCCGCCGCCACGCCGTTGACTTTCGCGCCTTATTACCATTTTTGGCTGATGCCTTTGCTGTTTGGCGCGCTGATCCGACTGATTGAACTGCGTCCGCGCTTTGCTGTTTCTACCGCCTATCTGTTTGGGCTGGTTGCTTATACGGCGCAGTTTTATTGGATACATACCGCGCTGCACGATGTTTCCGGCCTGCCTAATTTATACGCGATTCCGCTGACTTTCCTGCTGCCGGCGTTTCTCGCGCTGTATCCTGCCGCCTGTTTTTGGTTGTGGAAGAAATTTCATCTGCCGCGTTGGGTTAAGGTCGGCATCGTTTTGCCGATTTTGTGGACGCTGGCGGAAATTGCCCGCGAACGCCTGTTGACCGGCTTTGGCTGGGGGGCAATCGGCTATTCCCAAATCGTCAAAGAAAGCCCGCTTGCCGGCTTTGCGCCTTTGGGCGGTATTCATCTGGTAACGCTGGCGACGGCATTTGTCAGCACATGGCTGGTGTTGCTGATTGACAATACGGGTCGTCTGAAACAGCGCCTGCTGCCGATGTGCATGATTGTCATGCTGTGTACCGTCGGCTATATCGCCCAGCAAACCGACTTTACCAAACCCGACGGCAGCACCAGTACCGTCGCGCTCGTGCAGGGCAATATCGAGCAGAGTCTGAAATGGAATGAAGAACAAGTCGTCCCCACCATTCAGAAATACTACGGTCAAATCAGCAAAACATCCGCTGACATCGTTATCCTGCCGGAAACCGCTCTGCCTGTAATGCGTCAGGATTTGCCGGAAAATATCCTGACCCAGTTTGCCGAGCAGGCGCGCACGAACGGCAGCGCGTTGGCCGTCGGTATCGGTCAATATACAGCCGACGGCAGCGGATACGAAAATGCCGTAATCAATTTGAGCGACTACGATGATATTTCAGACGACCTCCCGTATTACGCCAAGAATCATCTGGTTCCCTTTGGCGAATACAAACCGCTGCCTTTTTTGACCGAACCGTTATACAAGCTGATGAATATGCCGCTTGCCGACTTCCGTCGCGGCGGAGCGGGGCAGGCTCCCTTGACGATGAAAGATCAAAAAGTCGCCTTCAACATCTGCTATGAAGACGGCTTTGGCGACGAACTCATTGCTACCGCCAAAAACGCTACGCTGCTTGCCAACGTCAGCAATATGGCGTGGTACGGCGATTCCAACGCCATGTACCAACAGCTCCAGCAATCCCAAGCCCGCGCGATGGAGCTTGGACGCTATATGGTCCGTGCCACCAATACCGGCGCAACCGCCATTATTTCTCCCAAAGGCAGCATCATCGCCGAGAGCGAACCCAATACCGATGCCGTCTTGGAAGGGCATATCAAAGGCTATGTCGGCGAAACCCCTTATATGAAGGCAGGCGGTTCGCTGTGGCTGATTGGAGTATTGTCAATCATTGCCATCATACTGTTTTTAATCAGGAAAAAAGCAGATTAAGTTTGAAAAAGCGGTCTTTTTATCAGACCGTTTTTCTTGAATTTTAATATTTACATACAAGAATGTTTGTAATATACTGAACTTATTCCCAGTAAAACAGTCAAATTTTCAAAATCAATCGAATTTCAAAAAGCAAAAAAATCCACCTATCAAACAGTCTTTTACAGAAAAAGGCATTTGACAGCATACGATAGGGCAACAGGCAGTGATATACTGCACGGCAAACAACAAGTAAACAATAGTCTCTACATCATATAAAGGAAAGCAACTCTCATGAATAACGCCTTTGCATTACCCGTCATTCACAGCGGCAACGGCAGCCTTGAGCAATACATTCATACCGTCAACAGCATTCCCATGTTGACGCCCGAAGAAGAAAGCCAACTCGCGGAGCGTCAGCAAAAAGGCGACCTTAACGCCGCCAAACAACTCATTCTTTCCCATTTGCGCGTCGTCGTATCCATCGCACGAGGCTACGACGGCTATGGCCTGAACCAAGCAGACCTTATCCAAGAAGGCAACATCGGACTGATGAAGGCGGTCAAACGCTACGAGCCCAGCCGTGGCGCGCGCCTGTTTTCATTCGCCGTACACTGGATTAAGGCCGAAATCCACGAATTTATCCTGCGTAACTGGCGACTGGTACGCGTAGCGACCACCAAACCGCAACGCAAACTGTTCTTCAATCTGCGCAGCATGCGTAAAAACCTGAATGCCTTGTCTCCGAAAGAAGCGCAAGACATCGCCGACGATTTGGGCGTCAAATTGTCCGAAGTCATGGAAATGGAACAACGCATGACCGGACACGACATCGCCATCATGGCGGACAACAACGATGACGAAGACAGCTTCGCCCCCATCGACTGGCTTGCCGACCACGATGCCGAGCCCAGCCGCCAACTGTCCAAACAAGCCCATTACGCCCTGCAAACCGAAGGTCTGCAAAACGCATTGGCGCAACTGGACGACCGCAGCCGCCGTATCGTAGAAAGCCGCTGGCTGCAAGACGATGGCGGATTGACCCTGCACGAGCTGGCAGCCGAATACGGCGTATCTGCCGAGCGCATTCGTCAAATCGAAGCCAAAGCCATGCAAAAACTGCGCGGTTTCCTCGCGGAAGAAGCTGAAGCGGTTTAAAAAACAAACAGTTCAGTAGAAGGGAAAAGGTCGTCTGAAACCCGAAATCTCGGTTTCAGACGACCTTTTTTGTGTATGGATGCCTTATTTTTTCGCTTTGGCCTGTTTGGCGTCTTTTTCGGTAATGGTACCGCCGCCGTTGTTAAACGCATTCATGATATAGGTGGCAACGGCAGCGAGATCGGCATCGTTGATGGCGGTTGCGGGCATAAAGCCGTTGTAAGGTTTACCGTTGACTTTGATGGGACCGTTGATGCCTTTGGTCATGCTTTGCAGCAATACCTGCGGTTTTTTCATAATATAGTCTGATTGGTAAAGAGGGGGAAACATGGTTCCCCTGCCTTCCCCTTTTTTACCGTGGCAGGCGGCGCAGTTGCTTTCATAAATCTTTTGGCCTTGCGTCATTTGGGCAGCATCGGCGGCAAAGGTGCTGTGGACGGACAGGGTAAAAATTGCAGCCGCCAATATTTTTTTTGTTGTGGTCATGATGTGTCCTTTTTATCGGTGTGGTCTGTTTATCGATAATACAATAAAGGTCGTCTGAAAACAGATTTTTCAGACGACCTTAGACTTAAATCAAATGTAACGCTTTCATCGGAAACATGATGTATCCGGTCATTGCCAACCTTGCAGGTTGTTTTTGACCAGTTCGGTCAGGGCGAGAATCCATGCGGGGTGGTCGTTCAAGCAGGGGATGTAGCGGTATTCTTTGCCTCCGGCTGCGTGAAATTGCTCGCGCCCCATGATGGCAATCTCTTCCATGGTTTCCAGACAATCTGCCATAAAGCCCGGACAGAATACATCTAATTTGCTGACGCCTTGTTTGGGCAGTTGGTCAAACAGGGCTTGTGTGCTGGGCGTCACCCATTTTGCTTTGCCAAATTGGCTTTGGAAGGAAACGATGTATTCTTGCTCGTTTAGGTTGAGTGCTTGGGCAAGAAGTTTCGCGGTATGGCGGCATTCGTCGGGATAAGGGTCGCCGTCGTCGTAATTTTTTTGCGGAATGCCGTGAAAGCTCAACATGAGTTTCTCGCCGCGTCCGTGTTCTTTCCAATATGCTTCAATGTGTTGCTTCATGGCATCGATATAGGCTGCGTCGTCGTAAAAACGCGAAACGGTGCGCAGGCTCATTTGATTGCGCTGCTTCAGCAGTTGTTGGAACACTTTGTCTAATGCCGCGCCGGTGCTGGAGGCGGCGTATTGCGGATATAAAGGGACAATCAGCAATTTGCCTACGCCTTGGGCTTTCATTTCGGCAAGGACGGTTTCGATGCTCGGGTTGCCATAGGTCATGGCATGGCGGACGATGGTGTCGGGCATGGCTTGTGCCAGGGCGTCTGTTTGGCGTTGGGTATAGACGGCAAGCGGAGAGCCTTGTTCAAACCAGATTTTGGTGTAAGCATGTGCGCTTTTCTTGGGACGCAGTGTCAGGACCAATCCATGCAAAATCGGCTGCCAAAGTAGTTTGGGCAGTTCGACGACGCGTTGGTCCGATAGAAATTCTCGAAGATATGGTTTGACGGCGGCGGCGGTCGGGGCATCGGGCGTGCCGAGATTGAGGAGGAGGACGCCTACACGGTTTTGCTGAGTGTAAGACAGGGAGGGTTCGACGTGGAAAAGCGGCATGATGTGCCTTTGGATTGGAGTGGAAGCCCGTATTGTAGCAATGTGAAGGTCGTCTGAATATGGTCTGTGTTTTCAGACGACCTTTTTTCAGGGTTGTGTTTTAAAGTTTATGATGTATAATGTTATACCATAACATTTATCGGAGGAATGATGAAAGCGAATATCCACCCTGAAAATTACCGTACTGTGCTTTTTTACGACAGTGGTGCCAATGAAGGCTGGCTGATCCGTTCTTGTGCGGATACACACGGCAAAACGATGGTTTGGAACGATGGTAAAGAATATCCTTTATTTTCTTTGGATACGTCTTCTGCCTCGCATCCCGTCTATACGGGCAAACAGCGCAATGTGAATACCGAAGGCCGCGCCAGCAAGTTCAATCAAAGGTTCCAATCTATGATTTCGTCTTTTAGAAAGGATAAATAATGCAGGTTTTGTCTTCATTGAAAACGGCGAAAAAGCGCCATCGCGATTGTCAAATCGTTCGACGCAAAGGTAAAGTTTACGTCATCTGTAAAAGCAATCCCCGTTTTAAAGCCCGTCAGCGGTAATGTTTTCATATTTTGTAATGCTCTCAATGGATTGCCGCTCGCGATGATTTTCGCGGGCGGTTTTTTTATTTTCAGACGACCTCGGACGGGCGGGTAAGTGTGAAGCAATGGTTGAGGGAAGTTTTGAGATTTGCGAAAAAACTACGGAGCTTTGGAAAAAGCTACATTCGGGGCGTGCAGGTAAATTAGGGTAAGCTCCCTTGCTAGACTATAAAGATGTTTATAACATGGAACGACTGTTATGCAGTTCCACATTTTTCAGGAGTATTAATATGAAACTTAAAGCTGTATTGGCCGTAGCGGCTGTTTTGTCCTTGGGCGCTTGTGCTGCCCCTGATTATGATGATAATGATGCTCCTCGCCACGAGCACCGTCATGACCATGGAGATCGCAACTATGATGATCGTGGTCAGTCTAGCGACCGCCGTTCGCCCCAATCTTTTGAGTGTGAAAACGGTTTGTCTGTGACTGTACGCAATCTGGACACCAACCGCGTCGAGTTGAGCCTGGATGACAAACGCGCTGTCTTGTCTTCTGCGGTTTCCGGTTCCGGCGAGCGTTATGTCTCCAACCGCGGCTTGTTCGGTAAAGGTGCGGAATGGCATCAAAAAGGCAGCCAAGCCTTCTTCAGCTTCGTTGATCCTTATGGCAACAAAGTAGACACTTCTTGCAATCAGCGTTAATGACTGCGTGAATTGTTAGGGGATGGCGGGTTTGCGATGCCTATCTCCGTGAAACCAAAAAGGTCGTCTGAAAATTTCAGACGACCTTTTGCTATGGGTAAATGCGAAACCTGTCGGTATAGTGGATTAACTTTAAACCAGTACGGCGTTGCCTCGCCTTAGCTCAAAGA
>CAKARM010000086.1:0-8108 GCA_916720585.1 uncultured Neisseria sp. | reverse complement strand
TAGTACGGCAAGGCGAGGCAACGCCGTACTGGTTTAAAGTTAATCCACTATATCGACTGTTGTTTTCACGATTCTACCGCCCCGTATAGGAACACTACAACCACACAACAAGGAATATTTAATGAAACAAAAAATCAAAGTCTGGGATTTGCCAACGCGCCTGTTTCACTGGCTCTTGGTCTTGTCGGTCGGATTTATGTGGTACAGCGCGCAGGCTGGCGGCGGGATGCTGGTTTGGCACTTGCGCTGCGGGCTGCTGGTGGCGGGGCTGATTGTCTTCCGCCTGTGTTGGGGCTTGTGGGGCAGCGATACGGCTCGGTTTTCGCAATTCGTGCGCGGCCCGTCATCCATCCGCCGCTACCTGCAAGGCAGCCTGACGGAAAATGAGCAGCCCGGACACAACCCTTTGGGCGCGCTGATGGTCATCGCGCTGATTGCGGCGGTTTTGCTGCAAGCGACGACGGGCTTGTTTGCCGCCGATGAAAACACGTTTACCGACAGCGGCTATCTGAATCATTTGGTCAGCTCGAACACGGGCAGCCTGATGCGCAAAATCCACGTCAATTTCTTCAACCTGCTGGCGGCATTGGCAGGCTTACACATCGTTACGGTCTTGGCGTATAAGTTTTTGAGGAAAAAAGATTTGATCCGCCCGATGATCAGCGGCTACAAGTATATCGAGGGGCAAACCGTTGCCTTGAAATTTGCTTCCGCCGCCAAACTGATTGCCGCCTTAGTAGTCGCGGCTGCGGCGGTGGCTGCGATTTTGATGTTGAAATAGAAAGGGGCGGCAGGTTTTCTTCATGCCGATGGAAAAGGTCGTCTGAAACGAGAATTCCGTTTTCAGACGACCTTTTCGTTATGCCCTATCTTACAAATGCGGGTTCATCAGGTTTTCGGGCGACAGGATGCGGTCGAGTTCCGCTTCGCTCAAGAGGCCGCGTTCGAGTACTACTTCACGCACGCCTTTGCCGGTTTGGGCGCAGATTTTGCCGACCAAATCGCCGTTTTCATGGCCGATATACGGGTTCAGGTAAGTGACCAAGCCGATGGAGTTGAACACATAGCGTTCGCAGATTTCGCGGTTGACGGTGATGCCTTTGACGCATTTTTCGGCGAGGTTTACCGCAGCGTTGCCCAAGAGGGAGATGGTTTCAAACATACATTGCGCGATGACCGGCTCCATCACGTTTAATTGCAACTGTCCCGCTTCGGCAGCGAAGGTGATGGTGGTATCGTTGCCGATGACTTTGAAGCAGACTTGGTTGACCACTTCGGGAATCACGGGATTGACTTTGGCGGGCATAATCGACGAGCCTGCCTGCATTTCCGGCAGGTTAATCTCTTTCAAACCGGCGCGCGGGCCGGACGATAAGAGGCGTAAGTCGTTACAGATTTTCGATAATTTGACCGCTGTGCGCTTCAATGCGCCGTGTACCATCACATACGCGCCGCAGTCGGAAGTCGCTTCAATCAGGTTTTCGGTCAGTTTGCAATCCAAGCCGCTGACTTCGGACAATTTTTTCACCGCCAAAGCCGCGTAGCCTTTCGGCGTGTTCACGCCCGTGCCGATGGCGGTTGCGCCCAAGTTGACTTCCAACAACAAGGCGCGCGTGCGGTCCAGATTCAAAATCTCTTCTTCCAGCAACACTTGGAAAGATTGAAACTCCTGCCCCGCCGTCATCGGTACGGCATCTTGAAGCTGAGTGCGCCCCATTTTCAAAACATCTTTAAATTCATTGGCTTTGGCGGCAAACGCGTCTTTCAACAACGCCAGTTTTTCCAGCAACCCGCCGACGCTGTAATACACCGCCAGTCTGAAGCCGGTCGGATAGGCGTCGTTGGTGGACTGGCTGGCGTTCACATGGTCCATCGGGTTAACGATGTCGTAGCGTCCTTTTTCGTAGCCCAATATTTCCAAAGCAAGGTTGGCGATGACTTCATTAGTATTCATGTTGACCGAAGTCCCCGCGCCGCCCTGATACACGTCGGACGGGAATTGGTCGAGGCAGCGGCCTTTGAGCAACACTTCGTCGCAAGCCTTTTCAATGGCGGCGGCGATTTCGGGCTTCACCGCACCCAGTTCGCCGTTTGCCTGCGCGGTTGCTTTTTTCACCATCACCATGCTGCGGACAAACTGCGGCACGTCGGAAATTTTTTGATTGGAAATTTTAAAGTTTTCCACCGCGCGCAAAGTATGGATGCCCCAATACGCCTCGGCGGGGATTTCGCGGTCGCCCAGCAAATCGTGTTCGATACGGACAGTCATTTCTCTTACCTTCTCATTCGTTGGTTTATCAAGTAATGTGCATATGCAGGCGGAACATTAGACCGTTTTGCATGGGTTGTCTAGCTGCAAATGCGCCGTTGTTATCAAAGCAGGAAAAACACTCCCACCCAAAAGGTAAAAGGTCGTCTGAAACCTTTTTCAGACGACCTTTTTACATGCTTACATACCGATAAGTCCCCGTATCTGCGGCCAGTAAAACAAACAGGCGATGGCGCAGACGGCGACGCTGATGCCTGCAGCGTTGATGCTGCTGATTTTCTCTTTAAACGCCATCGCGCCGACCAGCGTACCCAAGACGATGACGCCGATGTTCATGCCTGCGAAGACCAGCGTCGGGTTGTCTTTCATCATTTGGTGGGCGGTGATGTAGGTAACGATGTTGGCGAAATTCAAACCACCCAAGACGATGCCGCCGATAATGCCTTCTTTCGTCCATTTGGTCGATTGGGAGAAAAGGTAGCCGAACATCAAAATACCGGCGAGGCTGAAGGCGACCAAGAGGTTGCCGGAAAACGCCGTACCGCTTTTGGCAAGCTGTTTGAAGAGGATGTCGATGATGCCGTAGCCCGCCCAAACGCCCGCGAGCAGCGTGATTTGCGTACCCAATCCGCCCGATTTCTTGCCGCCGTCGGCTTTCCACAACAGGCAGAACAAAGCCACAAACGCCAAAACGATGCCTATCAGCCTGCCTTCGGTCAAGGCTTCGCCAAAAATGACGAACGCGGAAATAATCGGCAATATCAAAGACAAACGCTGCGCCGCATCAGACTTGACGATACCCGCCGCGTCAACCGCCTTGCCCATAATCACAAACACCGAAGGCAGCAGCACGCCCAACGCACCAAACAGCCACCAAGTCGGCAAAAAGGCTTTCGGGTTGCTTAAATCGGGTTTCAACACCCAAGCCGTCAACGCCACTGCGACGATGTAGTTCACCGCCACCGCCTGCGCGACGTCGATTTTGTTCTTACGCGCCAATTTGAGCAATACCGACACAGACACGCTGCACAGTATGCTTGCCAATAAATAAATCATGTTTTTCCTTTGATTGAATGTGTCGGATGCGTGGACAAATTTTCAGACGACCTTGTTGGTGTCCTGTTTTGATATTTAGTTTCCCGCAAACGACCCATACAAAAATTTCAGACGACCCCGGGATGCGAAGGTCGTCTGAAAACAAGGCGGGCGGTTGCGCTTAGAACCAAGTATCCAAAGACATACGCTTGTTGTCCGTCAGTCTGACGAAACCTGCCGCCAGACGGTAAGCAAACCAAACCGATACCAAAAACAGCAACACGGAGTCGATGCCGATAAACGCGGTGATTTTACTCAAAACAAACCCCGCCAGACCGCCCCAGAAGGTTTTAATCAGATAGTCTGCGTGGTTATTATAAACCGAGTCGCCCATATCGCCACGTTTTACATACGCCAAAACAATGCCGGCTACAGGCATTACCAAGGTCGCAAATGCCAAGGCAAACAAGGCATACATCGCCATCACATAAGTCCGGTCGCCGTCTTGGCGCGGCGCTTCCGCCGTATGCTCACTACCAGTCTGCTGGCTGGCGGTCTGCCCGCTTCTACCGCTGAATTCACGGAGCGACTCGTCGTACCATGCCCGACGTTCGGGATCGACCAGCGTATCGTAAGCCTGACGGATTTCCTTAAAACGCTCTTCCGCTTCGGGATTGCCGGGATTACGATCGGGATGGTATTTCATTGCCGAATCGCGATAGGCTTTTCTGATTTCTGCAATGTCCGCATCCGCCGAAATGCCGAGAATTTCATAAAAATTACGGTTTTCCATATTAGGGTGTGCCTCTTTGGTTTGTGTTTGCCAAAGCCCGATACCGTGAAATCACGCCAACAGGCTGTTTGACAGAATGAAAACAGATATAAAATCAGGCATTGTGTTCTTTTTATAAAACCTTCAAATTTGCCCGAATCTGCGTTTCCCGACTTAAAACCGTTTTGCATCCCTTTAGACGGCGACCTGTACATCCTGCGGATTCAAAGCCCGCAAAGCCTGCGGACTGATACCGATGATAAATCCGCGCTTGCCGCCGTTGATATAAACTTTCTCCAAATCCCAAATACTTTTTTCAACATAAACAGGCAACCGGGTTTTCATACCGAAAGGCGTCGTCCCGCCCACCAGATAGCCCGTCCATTTGTTTGCCTGTTTCGGATCGGCAGGCTCGATGTGTTTCATGCCCAAATCGCGTGCCAGATTGCGGGTCGAAATCTGCTTGTCGCCGTGCATCACGACGACCAGCCCTTTCTTCGCTTCGTTTTGCAGCACGATGGTTTTGACTACCTGATGCTCGTCCACGCCGAACAACTGTGCAAACTGCCCTGTCCCGCCGTGTTCTTCATAAACATAAATATAAGGCTCAAAATCAATTTGATGTGTACGCAAGAAACGGACGGCAGGAGTAACCGGATAATCGGTATTTTTGCTCATGATGCAGTTCCAATAATATTCAGACGACCTAAAATTAATATGACAATGACGCGTAAAAATAGTTTCCGCATCTTTTCAAAAACAACAAAACCGCCCGCCTGCTGTGGCAGACAATCAAGCTGAATGTTACCATAAGCCCCTGCCCAATACCCGCCATCCTGTTCCGCCCCATCAGGCAAACCGAAATCCGACAACAGGACAGAATGCCTCATGCGCCCCAACTTCAAGGAATATCAAATGAATATCCGATACCTCGGTACCACCGAACGCTACTCCGAAGCCGTCTGCGCCGGAGGATTCGTCTTCCTCTCAGGCATGGTTCCCGAAAATCCCGAAGCCGATGCCAAAGCCCAGACCGAAAATGTCTTGGCACAAATCGACCGCTGGCTTGAAGAATGCGGCTCCGACAAAGCACACATCCTCGAAGCTACCATCTTCCTGACCGATATGAATGACTACGCCGCCATGAACGAAGCCTGGGATGCCTGGACAGCCCCCGGCCGCGCCCCTGCCCGCGCCTGTATCGAAGCCAAACTCGCCAAACCGGAATGGGCGGTCGAAATCAAAATATCCGCCGTGTGCAAGTGATTGGATTGGACAAGGGTCGTCTGAAAACTACAGTCAATTTTTCAGACGACCTCTGCAACAAATAAAATCTGCAACACCGATACGCTCAAAAACTAGAAAATATTTAATTTTATTAGAAACAAATAGTTATTTAAAATTTTTCAAGTAAGTCCGCCTGCACGTCAAAATAAAATCGAAATAAACTATACTTTTTCTTAATTTGTGAGATAATAGCTAAACAAATTCTTAGCTAACTTCATCAACATTAAACGAGAACAACACTATGTCAGACGAAAAAAGCAAAGCCCTAGCCGCCGCCCTTGCCCAAATCGAAAAAAACTTCGGCAAAGGCTCCATCATGAAAATGGACGGCAGCCAGCAAGAAGAAAACCTTGACGTCATCTCCACCGGCTCGCTCGGCGTGGACTTAGCGCTCGGCGTCGGCGGTCTGCCGCGCGGCCGCGTCGTCGAAATCTTCGGCCCGGAATCCTCCGGTAAAACCACGCTCTGTCTCGAAGCCATCGCCCAATGCCAAAAAAACGGCGGTATCTGCGCCTTCATCGACGCCGAACACGCCTTCGACCCCGTTTACGCCCGCAAACTCGGCGTTAAAGTAGAAGAACTCTACCTCTCCCAACCCGACACCGGCGAGCAGGCTCTGGAAATCTGCGACACGCTGGTACGTTCCGGCGGCGTGGACATGGTCGTTGTTGACTCCGTAGCCGCCCTCGTACCCAAAGCCGAAATCGAAGGCGAAATGGGCGACAGCCATGTCGGCCTGCAAGCCCGCCTGATGAGCCAAGCCCTGCGCAAACTGACCGGCCACATCAAACGCACCAACACACTGGTCGTCTTCATCAACCAAATCCGTATGAAAATCGGCGTGATGTTCGGCAGCCCCGAAACCACCACCGGCGGTAACGCCCTCAAATTCTACGCCTCCGTCCGCCTCGACATCCGCCGCACCGGACAAATCAAAAAAGGCGACGACGTCATCGGCAACGAAACCAAAGTCAAAGTCATCAAAAACAAAGTAGCGCCCCCGTTCCGCCAAGCCGAATTCGATATCCTGTACGGCGAAGGCGTAAGCTGGGAAGGAGAACTGATCGACCTCGGCGTCAAATACGACATCGTTGAAAAATCAGGCGCATGGTACAGCTACAACGGCGCCAAAATCGGACAAGGCAAAGACAACGTCCGCGTATGGTTGAAAGAAAACCCCGAAATCGCCAACGAAATCGACGCCAAAATCCGCGCCGCCGTGGGCATCAACATCGATATCACCGAAGGCAAACTGGACGACACCGACGGCGAACGTCCCGAGGAATAAACCCCTCTTGAGTCTTGGTTAAAATGAAAAGAGGTCGTCTGAAATATTTCAGACGACCTCTTCATGATTCCGTATCGGGCAAATCAAGCTTTCAGCAATTCTTGCAGTTCACCTGCTTCGTACATTTCCATCAAAATATCGGAACCTCCGACAAACTCTCCGTTCACGTAGAGTTGCGGGATAGTCGGCCAATCGCTGTATTCTTTGATACCTTGGCGGACGGCATCGTTTTCCAAAACATTCACGGTAACGTAATCAGTGCAGCCTGCGGCGCTGAGGATTTGTACGGCGCGTGAAGAGAAGCCGCATTGCGGGAACTGCTTCGTACCCTTCATAAACAAAACAACGCGGTGGGTGGTAACAACTTCTTTGATTTGGTCGTGGATAGATGTCATGGTTTAATCCTTATTTACATGAATCGGTTAATCGGAATTTGCGCCATTATACGCAAATTGACGTGTTTGGGTACGCCTGTTTGCATGGATATTTGAACAAATTAATATCGGTTTACCCAAAATCCCTCAATCGCAAACCTGCCGATCATCCTCAGCCCATCCTATTCAATACGCAGCCGCCCCAACCGACAGAACCTGAAAATTGTCAACAATCCAAGCCATCTTATTTTAAAGCGGTGCTATAATTCCCCGAACCAGATTTTTCAGACGACCCCTGCAAGGACCCTGACTTATGAACAATTCAGTCATCACCGTCATCGGCAAAGACCGCGTCGGCATCGTGTACGACGTTTCCAGAATTTTGGCGGAAAACCAAATCAACATCCTCAATATCAGCCAGCAGCTGATGGACGATTTCTTCACCATGATTATCTTAGCGGATACCTCGAAATGCCCCAAATCGCGGCAAGAAATGCTGGATTTGTTTGCGGAAGAGAGCAAAAAACTCGCGCTCGACATCCGTATGCAAAACGAAGAAATCTTCCAAGCCATGCACCGCATTTGAGTCGGAGGAATGTGATGAGTATCCAATCCGGCGAAATTTTAGAAACCGTCAAAATGGTTGCCGACCAGCATTTCGACGTCCGCACCATTACCATAGGCATTGATTTGCACGACTGTATCAGCACCGACATCGATGTACTGAACCAAAACATTTACAACAAAATCACCACCGTCGGCAAAGATTTGGTCGCTACGGCGAAACACCTTTCCGCCAAATACGGCGTGCCGATTGTAAATCAGCGTATTTCCGTCACGCCGATTGCCCAAATCGCGGCAGCGACCAAAGCCGATTCTTACGTCAGCGTGGCGCAGACTTTGGACAAGGCAGCCAAAGCCATCGGCGTATCCTTTATCGGCGGCTTTTCCGCGTTGGTGCAAAAAGGCATGTCGCCTTCAGACGAGGTGTTAATCCGTTCCATTCCCGAAGCGATGAAGACCACCGACATCGTGTGCAGCTCCATCAATATCGGCAGCACGCGCGCCGGTATCAATATGGAT
>CAKARM010000085.1:0-8124 GCA_916720585.1 uncultured Neisseria sp. | reverse complement strand
TATTGACCATGAAAGAGCCGATGGATACTTCCGCGCCAACGTAGCAGAAAATGCCGACCATACCGAAAACAAGGTGTTTGTATTGCCACACGTTGTGTTTGCCGTCGTGGTTGTGTTCGCTTTCCTCAACGGCAATTTTGCGTGCATCGGGCAGACGGATCATTTTCACAAAGACGGCGAGGAGGATCAACAATCCCGCCAAACCCAAATAAGGGATTTGGACGGAAGCAATTTGCTCGGCTTTGCTGGCTTTCTGAGCCGCATCTGTAAAAATGAGAAGTGCACCGATTTTCGGAGCAATAGTCGTACCCAATGAATTGAATGCCTGCACCAAAGTCAGCGTTGCAGATTCTTTGCCCGGTTTCGCCAGCAGGGTCACATACGGATTACCCGAAACCTGCAACAGGGTTACGCCCGAAGCAAGAATGAAGAGCGCGCCCAAGAAAGTCGGGTAAGATTGGCTGTCTGCGGCAGGATAAAACAACAAGCATCCGACGGCGGTCAGCAAGAAGCCACCGATGACGCCGTTTTTATAGCCGATTTTACCGACGAGATGCCCCATCGGAATCGACATGATGGCATAGGCGGTAAAGAAGCAGAACTGAACCAGCATCGCCTGAAAATTAGTTAGCGTGAAAATTTTTTGCAGATGCGGAATCAAGATGTCGTTCATGCAGGTAATGAAACCCATCATGAAGAAGAGCGCGGTCAGGACGACCAGCGCGGAATTATGGTTTTGTTGTGATGGCGTAGACATGATTTGCCTTTCGATTTATTGGAATTGACCGTACAAACAGTTAATATCCGTTAATAACGGGCCGAATCATACTGGCTTTTGCCATTCTTGCAAACACTGGAAATACGCCGACTACATAGAGTTTCAGCAAGATTCTGTCCGATAACGCATTTTTGTAGACAGAATCCGTCTGAATTTTACAATTAACCTGCCCGCAAACGACTTAAAATCTTATTTCAGACGACCCTTGACCTGACGCAAACTTATCCGCCATGCCCCTCATTTACGCCTATCTCGGACTTGCCGCCTCCGCCTTTACCTCCGCCACCATCCTGCCCGGCACATCCGAAGCCGCCTTCGCCGCGTTCATCTACAACTATCCCGAACAAGCATACGGCGCGTGGTTGTGCGCCGGACTGGCAAACGGCTTGGGCAGCATGGTTTCCTATTGGATGGGGCGGCTGATTCCGTCCAAGAAAAGGTCGTCTGAAAAGACCCTGCGCCTGCTCCGACGCTGGGGCACCCTGCCCCTTTTGTTTGCCTGGCTGCCCGTTATCGGCGACGCGCTGCCCATTGCCGCAGGCTGGCTCAGGCTCAACCCCTATACCTCCGCACTCATGCTCCTGACCGGAAAAATCCTGCGCTACGGCATCATCCTCGCCGGTATCAAAGGCATGATGTAAACCATTTGCGCAAAACCTGCCGCATTCATTTTCAGACGACCTGAAACAGCGTAAAATCCCAAAGGAAATATCCCGTCCCTTCATTTTTTTCAAAGCGAGAAATCATGTTCTTCAAGCACATCGAAGCCGCCCCCGCCGACCCCATCTTAGGCTTGGGCGAAGCATTCAAAGCCGAAACCCGTCCCGAAAAAGTCAACCTCGGAATCGGCGTTTATAAAGACGCATCCGGCGCGACCCCCATCGTCAAAGCCGTCAAAGAAGCCGAAAAACGCCTGCTCGAAAGCGAAACCACCAAAAACTACCTCACCATTGACGGCGTTGCCGACTACAACGAGCAAACCCAAATCCTTCTTTTCGGTGCAGACCACGAAATCGTCGCCAGCCGCCGTGCCAAAACCGCCCAAAGCCTCGGCGGCACAGGCGCATTGCGTATTGCCGCCGAGTTCGCCAAACGCCAGTTGAACGCACAAACCGTCTGGATTTCCAACCCCACTTGGCCCAACCACAACGCCATCTTCAAAGCCGTCGGCATCCAAGACAAGCCCTACCGCTACTACGACGCCGCCAAACACGGCCTAGACTGGGACGGCATGATTGAAGACCTGAGCCAAGCGCAAAAAGGCGACATCGTCCTCTTGCACGGCTGCTGCCACAACCCCACCGGTATCGACCCCACGCCCGAACAATGGGAAACCCTCGCCAAACTCTCCGCCGAAAAAGGCTGGCTGTCCCTGTTTGACTTTGCCTACCAAGGTTTCGGCAACGGCCTCGAAGAAGACGCATACGGCTTGCGCACTTTCTTGAAATACAACAAAGAATTGCTCATCGCCAGCTCCTATTCCAAAAACTTCGGCATGTATAACGAACGCGTCGGCGCATTCACCTTAGTCGCAGAAGACGAAGCAACCGCCGCACGCGCCCACAGCCAAGTCAAAACCATCATCCGCACCCTCTACTCCAACCCCGCCTCCCACGGCGCGAACACCATCGCCCTCGTGTTGAAAGACGCAGATTTGAAAGCACAATGGATTGCCGAACTCGACGAAATGCGCGGCCGCATCAAAGCCATGCGCCAAAAATTCGTCGAGCTGCTCAAAGCCAAAGGCGCAAATCAAGACTTCGACTTCATCATCGAACAAAACGGCATGTTCTCCTTCAGCGGCCTCACGCCCGAACAAGTCGACCGCCTGAAAAACGAATTCGCCATCTACGCCGTGCGCTCCGGCCGCATCAACGTCGCCGGCATTACCGATGACAACATCGACTACCTGTGCGAAAGCATCGTGAAAGTGTTGTAATCCGCATCAGGCAATACCAAAAGGTCGTCTGAAAACCCAATATACCGTTTTCAGACGACCTTTCCCCACCGTTTGACACAACAACCCCTTAAAGCATCACATTATGAGACCCACACTAGACGTCATCATCCCCTGCTACAACTCCGCCGCCACCCTTCAAGCGGCTGTCGAGAGCGCCGTTTCCCAACCCGCCGTCGAAAACGTCTGGCTGATTGACGACGCCTCCATCGACGACACACGCCTTATCATGAGCGACCTCGCCGCCATCCATCCGAAAGTCCGTTGCGAATACATGCTCGAAAACGGCGGCGCCGCCAAAGCCCGCAACTGGGGCGCCATGCAAAGCCAAGCCGACTTCATCGCCTTCCTCGACGCCGACGACGTCTATGAAAACAACGTCCTCAACGCTGCCTACCTCGGCTTGGAAGCCTATTCCTACCTCAGCCTGGTCCGCCTCAAATTGCGCCCTATCGGCTTTCCCGAACACTACCTCAACCACCCGCAATTCCCCACCGCATGGGAACGGCTGCAAATGACCGTCGGCGGCAACACCGTATTCCGCCGCAGCATCTTTCTCGCCTGCGGCGGCTTTCCGCAAGACGAACTCTTCCGAATCTTCGGCGGCGAAGATGCCGCACTCGGCATCGCACTGACCCGCGACAGCGTCGTCGGCTACCTCTTTGAAGAACGCGACCCCGCCGTCAGACACAACTACCGCCCCGGCATCCACGCCGAGCGCCTGCTCGATGCCGAACTTTTCGGCAAAACCTTCCCCGGACTGACCATAGACCACCAAAACGAAGCCGAAGCCGTCACCCGTCGCATCAGCCGCCGCCTGCAAGAAGTCAAAGCACACTCGACCTTCGAAGAAGCCGGCACCATGCCGCTCTACCCCGAGTACGAATAAGCGGGCATCAACGTCAAACCCCGCCCGAACACTTGTATTACATTGCTTGAAGCAAAAAGGTCGTCTGAAATCTTGTTTTCAGACGACCTTTTTGCTGGATTTGATTATTGCAATTGAGGCAGGGAGCAGCCTTCGGGCATTAGAACTTTGCATTCAGTCATTCCTGCATTTTTGCAGTTTGTAATAGCAGCCTGTTCTGCAAGTCCGGGTTCTGCCGCACCTCCAATTACTTTAGTTTGGTTTTTCAATTTGCCTGAAGCAGCGGCAATACAGCCGTTTCTGACCCAACTGATCGCTTTACATGGGGCATTTCTACTCCCCTTCTCACATTGCTTAATGGCTGCACTTTGTGCCTCGGCTTTTGAGTTTTGATTTAATGCCCCACCAATATGACCTGATTTTTCACTGAAAGCCAAAGCCCCAAATTTAGAAGGGACTTTCACGTCGTGGTAGATGATTTTTTTCGAAGGTGGTGCGCTGCGGCTACCTGAAGAACAGTTCGGGTTATAACCATAACCACACAATGCAGAATTGTTTTGCAACGCCCCTCTGGTTGCATCATAGGTAGGGTCGGCATTTACATTAAAACTTACCAAGCCCAATGCGATTAAAAACAGTTTCTTCATAAATTTATCCTTTTCCCAGCTCATCTTTAACTTGGCTTAGAAAAGGTCGTCTGAAAATAGTTCTCAGACGACCTTTTAAATAAAATCTGATTATTGCAATTGGGGCAGGGAGCAGCCTTCGGGCATGATGATTTCGCATTCCGTTGCCCCTCTGTTACTGCATTTTTGTAAAGCCTCCTGTTCGACCGTTCCTTGCGGACCTGCTGCATCGGCTAAAATAAACAGGTTGTTTTTCACTTTTCCTTTTGCAGCCGCGAGGCAGCCGTTTCTTACCCATGTGATGGCTTTGCAAGGCGTATTGCGACTGCCTTGCTGGCAATGTTTGACTGCTTCTCTTTTTGCTTCGGCTAAAGAGTTATGATTCAACGAACCGGCAATATGCCCAGCCTTCACACTAACAGCCAAAGCCCCAAATTTAGAAGGTACCAAGACGTCATGGTAAATGATTTTTTTAGGAGGCGGGGTGCTGCGGCTTGGCTGTGGCGGTGCAATATTGTAATGAATCCACTCGCCATTATTGCCCTGAAATCGGCAGATACCTGTGGCAGCATCAAATTGACCCGGACAGCCATTGGCGTAAACATTAAAACTTACCAAACCCAATGCGATTAAAAACAGTTTTTTCATCAATTTGTCCTTTCAAATCATGTATCACCACGCCGCGCGTTCCCTTATATCTTCCACCGCTTCCACCAACGCCGCCGCCAATGGCGGATCAAACGACGAATGTCCCGCCTGAATCACGCGCAGTTCGGCTTCGGGGAGTGCCTGCGACAGTTCCCACGCGCTTTGCATGGGGGTGCATAAATCATAGCGGCCTTGCACGATGATGGTCGGGATATGTCGGATTTTGTCCGTGTTCGCCAAAATCGCTTTGTCGCCCTTCAGCCAGCCTTCGTTGACAAAATAATGGTTTTCCAAACGGGCGATGGCGAGCGATTGGTAGGCGTCTTCATCGACGTCTTGCGGCTCGAAGCGGATCAGGTAGCTTTCCCAGTCCGCCCAAGCCTTAGCCGCTTTCAGACGACCTGCTTCGTCTTCGCCGAACAGCATTTCGTGATACGCCGCAATCAGGCTGCCGCGTTTTTCTTCGGCGACGGGGGCGAGGAATTTCTGCCATTGCGCGGGATAAATCTGGCTGACGCCGCCTGCTTCGTCCAGCCACGCCATTTCGGACGGGCGGCACAGGAATATCCCGCGCAAGACGAGTCCGGCAACGCGTTCGGGATGGGTTTCGGCATACGCCAGCGACAAGGTGCTGCCCCACGAGCCGCCGAACACCAGCCATTTTCGGATGCCCAGCATTTCGCGGATTTTTTCGATGTCGGCAACCAAGTCCCAAGTCGTGTTGTCGTCGGTGCAGGCGTAAGGCAGCGAACGGCCGCAGCCGCGCTGGTCGATGATGACGATGCGGAACACGTCGGGATTGAAAAAGCCGCGGCAGGCAGGTGATGCGCCCGCGCCCGGGCCGCCGTGCAGGAAGATGACGGGCAGTCCGTCGGGGTTGCCGGATTCTTCCCAGTAGATTTGATGGATGTCCGATACTTGCAGCAGGCCGCTGCGGATGGGTTCGCGGATGGGGTGCATGATGTTTCTCCTGTTGTCTGACGTTGGGATTGTACCCATCGGGCAGGCAAACGACAAACGGCAAGGGGTCGTCTGAAATCCGCTTGCGCCGCCGCGTTTCCCGACCGCCCGACTATCCGCTATAATTCCCCGATACCCGCGCAACCGAAAGAATGAAATGAACAAAATCCTGATGACCGCCGCCGTGCTGCTTCTGTCCGCCTGCGGCTTCCACCTCAAAGGCATGGGCGGCACCGCACGCACGCTGCCGTATCCCGCTTGGCACATCCAAAACGCCTCCGTGATGCAGAAGGCTTTGGAAAACGCCCTGCGCCGCGTCGACGGTAAACCCGTTTCCGCCGCCGAAGCGCAAATGACGTTGAACATCAAGGGCATCGAAACCCGTCAGGACATCTACACCATCACCCGCGCCGCGCTGGTCAACGAATACCTGCTGACGCTGCGCGTCGAAGCCCAAGCCATGCGCAACGGCGAGCCTGTGGGCGAACCGATTACCGTCCTCGTCAACCGCACGATGGATTACAACGACAGCGAAGTGTTGGGCAAACAGGAAGAAAGCGAAACCATCTGGGCGGAAATGCGCGCCGATGCCGCCGACCAAATCGTCCGCCGCCTGACGTTCCTGAAAGCGTATTGATGGCGGTCATGAATATCGAACAGGTCAACGCGGATATGCCGCTTTCGCCGCTGTACATCATTCACGGCGAAGAAGACCTGTTGCGCATCGAAGCCCTCGATATCCTGCGCGCCGCCGCTAAAAAACAAGGCTACCTCAACCGCGAAGTCTTTACGGCGGACAACGGCGCCGACTGGGACGAACTCCTGCAAAGCGCAGGCAGCGCGGGGCTTTTTGCCGACTTGAAACTTTTGGAAATCCACATTCCGAACGGCAAGCCCGGCAAAACCGGCGGCGACGCGCTGCAAACCTTCGCCGAACGCCTGCCCGAAGACACCGTTACCCTGATTCTGCTGCCCAAGCTCGAAAAAGCCCAAACGCAGGCAAAATGGTTCACCGCGCTCGCCGCCAAAGGCACCGTACTCGAAGCCAAAGCCATTAGCGCGCAAGCCCTGCCTCAGTGGATAAAAGGCCGTCTGAACAAGGTCGGACTCAATATCGAACCCGACGCGCTCGCCCTGTTTGCCGAACGCGTCGAAGGCAACCTGCTCGCCGCCCGCCAAGAAATCGACAAACTCGCCCTGCTGCACCCGCAAAACCATACCGTCAACATCGCCGATGCCGAAGCCGCCGTCGCCAACGTCGCCCGTTTCGACGTATTCCAGCTCTCCGGCGCATGGATGAAAGGCGATGCCCTGCGCGTCGCCCGCCTTCTGGACGGACTTGAAGAAGAAGGCGAAGAACCCGTCTTGCTGTTGTGGGCGGTTGCCGAAGACATCCGCACCCTCATCCGCCTGACCGCCGCGCTCAAACAAGGGCAAAGCGTACAATCCGTCCGCAACAGCCTGCGCCTGTGGGGCGACAAACAAACCCTCGCGCCAATTGCCGTCAAACGCATTCCCGCCGTCCGCCTGATCGAAGCGCTGAAAACCTGCGCCAAAATCGACCGCATCATCAAAGGCGCGGAAGACGGCGATGCGTGGACGGAGTTCAAGCAGTTGGTAACGGGGTTGGCGGTGTAATTTCATCGGGTATGGATAGGTGCTTTTCGCGGCAAGGGCGCGCCTGTTCAAAAAGCGTGAAAGTTTGTATGCCGCATCGCTTCTGTACGCGCCCAAACGGCAAAAATACTGTAAAATACCGTTAAACATAAAGTTATGATATTTGAGGTCGTCTGAAATCCGTCCACAACCCGATGCAGCGGATAGACAAGCATTTCGGCGCGTTCAGAGATACGCCGCCGCTTGCCCGTCCACTGCAACCCCTTTTCAGACGACCTTCCACCCTTACAAGGAACTGCAACTTCATGGACAACCAAACCAAACTCCGCATCGGCGGCCTGCTCGTGCTGACCACCGCCGTTTTAAGCCTGATCATCGTCTTAATCGTCGATTCGTGGCCGCTTGCCATCCTGCTTGCCGTCATCATCGTCGCCGCAGCCGCCGGCGGCTTTGTCTGGACTTCGCGCCGCCAGCAGCGCCAGTTTCTCGAACGTCTGAAAAAATTCGACATCGACCCTGAAAAAGGCCGCATCAACGAAGCCAACCTGCGCCGTATGTACCACAGCGGCGGACAACACCAAAAAGACGCGATAACGTTGGTCTGCCTGTCGCAAAAATGTTCGGCCGACGAAGCGCACGCCATGTTCAAAAAACGCCCGACCCGTCAGGA
>CAKARM010000084.1:0-8188 GCA_916720585.1 uncultured Neisseria sp. | reverse complement strand
TGTACTGTCTGCGGCTTCGTCGCCTTGTCCTGATTTAAATTTAATCCACTATAAGGCATTAAAAGCACAAGTTTATCTGCTCGAACGTTCTACACGATTTTTGGCTTATCCATCTGCTGAGACACAAAAAACAAGCCGCCGAAAAAAATCGGCGGCTTGTTGAATATCATCACGATTGAAAGCCCTGTGCATGATTTCATCGATGCCCGGTATTCAATGCGCTTTACTCTTGGACAAAAGTAACGCCGTGAAGATGGGAATTGAGGATGGCGGTCCGCAAAGCAGTCAATGCTTTGGGGCGGACGAAGTTCCGACGGTATGCCAAAACGACGCGGCGGTGCGGTACGGAGCCTGAAAACGGGATGATACTGAACAGCAAATGGTCGTTTTCAGTCAGTGCGGTAGCGGGCATGACGCTGATGGCGAGGCCGCTGGCAACCATGTGGCGGATGGTGTTGATGGAGCTGCCTTGCAGGGTGTTGGTCAGACCTTGGATTTTCTGCTTGGCGGCCAGCTCGGAGCAGCTTGATAAGACCTGATCGCGCATACAGTTGCCTTCAGTCAGCAACAAGACCTGCTCTTCGCTCAACATCTGCGGGGTGACGGCATCGAGTTCTTCGAAATGGTGTCCTTTGGGGACGATGACGAAGAAAGGCTCGTCATACAGCGGCTCGGTGACGATGCCCGGCTCTTGGAAGGGTTCTGCGACTACGATGGCATCGACGTCGCCGCGTTTGAGCGATTCGGTCAGGATGTGCGTGTAGTTTTCTTCAAGCATCAGGGGCATTTTCGGCGCGGGTTCGCGCAGGGAAATGATGAGCTTGGGCAGAAGGTAGGGGGCGACGGTAAAAATCAGACCGAGTTTGAATGCGCCTTCCAACTCGTTTTGCTCTTCGCTGGCAAGGTGCTTGATCAGCTCGGCTTCTTCCAACACGCGGCGGGCTTGGGCAACGATGCGCTCGCCCGCTTCGGTGGTGATAATGTCGTTGCTGCTGCGGTCAAACAGGGATACCGACAGCTCTTCTTCCAGCTTTTTGATGGCGATGGAAAGGGTGGGCTGGCTGACAAAGCAGCGACGCGCGGCACGTCCGAAATGACGTTCCTGCGCGACAGCTACGATGTAACGCAATTCGGTCAAGGTCATGTGTTAAGCCTTTTTCTGTTCCGTTTTTTGTTCAGGCAGGGTGATGTTCAATTCGAGAACGTCCATACCGTCCTGCTTTTCTTGGGAAATGCGGATGTCGTCCAAGGAAACGTTGACGTATTTGGACAATACTTCCAGCAATTCTTTGCGCAGGGTCGGCAGGTAGTCGGGCGCTTGACCTTCTTGCGCGCGCTCTTGGGCAATGATGATTTGCAGGCGGTCGCGTGCAACGGCGGCGGTTTTCGGTTTTCTGCCGAACAACATATCCATTAATGACATGACTTAGCCTCCGAACAGCCGTTTGAAGAAGCCTTTTTTCTCGGCTTCGAGGAAACGCATTTCACGGTTTTCACCCAAGAGGCGCGCGATAACGTCTTTGTAGGCTTCTGCGGCAGTCGCGCTGTCTTGGTGGATGACGGGTTCGCCGGCATTGGACGCTTGCAGGACGTTTTGCGATTCGGGAATGACGCCGATGAGCGGGATGCGCAAGATGTCGCAAATGTCTTGTACGGACAGCATTTCGCCTTTGTTGACGCGCTCGGGCGAGTAGCGGGTAATCAGCAGGTGTTCTTTGACCGTGCCACCTTGTTCGGCTTTGCGGGATTTGCTTTGCAGGATGCCCAAGATACGGTCGGAGTCGCGGACGCTGGATACTTCGGGGTTGGTGGTGACGATGGCTTCGTCGGCGAAGTAGAGCGCCATCAATGCGCCTTGTTCGATACCGGCGGGGGAGTCGCAGATGATATATTCGAATCCCATTTTGTCACTGCTCAATTCCTGCATGACTTTCTCAACGCCTTCACGGGTCAGCGCGTCTTTGTCGCGGGTTTGCGATGCGGGCAGGATAAAGAGGTTTTCGCAGTTTTTGTCTTTAATCAGAGCTTGGGTGAGCGTGGCTTCGCCTTGGATGACGTTAACCAGGTCGTAAACGACGCGTCGTTCGCAACCCATAATCAGATCGAGGTTGCGCAAGCCGACGTCAAAGTCGATGACGGCTGTTTTGTGGCCGCGCAGAGCCAGTCCGGTTGCGATACTGGCGCTGGTCGTGGTTTTGCCTACGCCGCCTTTGCCTGAAGTTACTACGATGATTTTTGTCACGATGTTTCCTTTATCAAATGCTTGGAATGGTTAATCTGTGTCGATTGCGCTGATAACCAGGCGGTTGTCTTGCAATGAAACCTGTACGGCTTTTTTGTGCAGGTGGTCGGGCAGGTCTTGTTCGAAATTGCGGTAAATACCCGCTACGGAGACCAGTTCCGCCTGCATGGAGTGGATGAAGATGCGCGCGTTGGTGTTGCCTTTCGCGCCTGCCAGAGCCCTGCCGCGCATGGGCGCATAAATATGAATGTTTCCGTCGGCAATGAGTTCCGCACCTTGGCTGACGATGCCGGTTACGATAAGGTCGCCGTTTTCCGCGTAAACCTGTTGTCCGGTGCGTACGGGGGTACTGATGAGGACGGTCGGATTGCTGATGACCGTTGCCTGAACGGGTGCAGGCTCTTGGTTGATTTTGGGCTGTTGCGGCTCGGATTTGTCGCTACGGCTGAAAACCAAATGGTAACGTGCTGCGAAGGATGCCCAATATTCGCTTTCGTGGCGCAGCCCCAGAATCTGCATGCCGTAACGGGCGAAAAGGGAAATCATGGAACCGATGTCCAATGACTCGGGATGGTCAAAATCCTGCACATCCAAAACGAAGGGGACGACATCCAATTCTTGGTATTGACCGGCGCGTTGGCGCAAAAATTCTTCCAGTTCGGTCAAGTCTGCGGTATGCAGGTGAATAGCCAGCACGTCAAGCCGGGCTGACTTTATGTCGAAGGCGGGTTTCATAATAGTGAGTAAATCATAAAATTTTTTAATTGTATAAGTTTACCGTGTAAATCTTGGCTATTCAATCCGTTTGGGCCGTCTGAAGTGAAATTTCCTGTATCTATCAGGTTGAAATCACGGCTGGAACGAGATTGCAAGCCGATTGCAAGGTTTTGTCATGAAATGACGTTATCTTTAAAGTTGTTTGAAGTGGCGTAAAAGCGACAACAGGTCGTCTGAAATCCGGAGCAGGCTCTGAATCTGAACGATCCGTCAACGGGAGGAACAGATTTTTTTATAAAGGACGGTCGGGCATTGAAGGAATAAATGTCGGGATTCGGAGGTTTTTCAGGGTTGGGTGAGACGATTTGAGCCGCTAAGGTCGTCTGAAAATGCGGACACCGGTTTCAGACGACCTTTTATAGTGGATTAAAATAAAAATGAGACAAGGCGGCAACGCCCGCCGTGTACGGGTAGTACATAAGGGCGTTGGCAACGCCGTATCATTGCAATTTTAATCCACTATACTTTTCCGCTTTCTTTGCACATTCTTTGTCTAACTTGACATTTCCTTGCCGCCGCAACAACATAAAGGCAGATTCGGCAGCCGGTTCGGGCCTGCCGTCGTGTTTTTTATCAACCGAAAGGCTATCCACGATGACACAATCCACTCACGATCCTTATGCGGACTACCGCGAGCTGACGCTTCGGGGCATGATACTCGGTGCGCTGATTACCGTGATCTTTACTGCGTCAAACGTTTATCTCGGTTTGAAAGTCGGTTTGACCTTTGCTTCGTCGATTCCGGCTGCGGTGATTTCGATGGCGGTTTTGAAGTTTTTCAAAAGCAGCAATATTTTGGAAAACAATATGGTGCAGACGCAGGCTTCGGCGGCGGGTACTTTGTCGAGCATTATTTTTGTTCTGCCCGGTTTGTTGATGGCGGGCTATTGGAGCGGTTTTCCGTTTTGGCAGACTGCGCTGTTGTGTATGGCAGGCGGGATTTTGGGGGTGATTTTCACCATTCCGCTGCGGTACGCGATGGTGGTGAAAAGCGAATTGCCTTATCCCGAAGGCGTGGCGGCGGCGGAGATTTTGAAAGTCGGCAGCCACGAGGAAGAGGAAGACCGTCAGGGCGGTAGCGGCATTAAAGAGCTGGCGGCTGGCGGCGCGTTGGCGGGCTTTATGAGCTTTTGTGCCAACGGTTTGCGCGTGATTGCCGACAGTGCGAGTTATTGGTTTAAAAGCGGTACGGCGATTTTCCAACTGCCGATGGGCTTTTCGCTGGCATTGTTGGGCGCGGGCTATTTGGTCGGTCTGACGGGCGGTATCGCCATCCTGCTGGGCATTTCGATTGCTTGGGGCATTGCCGTGCCTTATTTTTCATCGCACATTCCGCAGCCTGCCGATATGGAAATGGCGGCGTTTGCGATGAAGCTGTGGAAGGAAAAAGTACGCTTTATCGGCGCGGGTACCATCGGTATCGCGGCGGTTTGGACGCTTTTGATGCTGCTCAAGCCGATGCTGGAAGGTCTGAAAATGTCGTTTAAGAGTTTCGGCGGCGGCGCGCCTGCGGCGGAACGTAGAGAACAGGATTTGTCGCCTAAGACCATGATTTTCTGGGTATTGTCCATGATGTTGGTGTTGGGCGTATCGTTTTATCACTTTATCGGCGATTCGCACATTACAGGCGGCATGGCTTGGCTTTTGGTGGTCGTTTGTACGCTTTTGGCTTCCATCATCGGCTTCTTGGTCGCCGCCGCCTGCGGTTATATGGCAGGTTTGGTCGGCTCGTCTTCCAGCCCGATTTCGGGCGTGGGCATCGTTTCCATCGTCATCATTTCACTGGTGTTGTTGGTCGTGGGCGAATCAGGCAGCTTGATGGCGGATGAAGCCAACCGCAAATTCTTGCTGGCGCTGACATTGTTCTGCGGCTCGGCGGTGATTTGCGTGGCTTCGATCTCCAACGACAACCTGCAAGACTTGAAAACCGGCTACCTGCTCAAAGCAACGCCTTGGAGACAACAGATTGCGTTGATTATCGGCTGTATCGTCGGCGCGTTCGTCATCTCGCCCGTGTTGGAACTGCTCTACGAAGCTTATGGCTTTACCGGCGCAATGCCGCGCGAAGGCATGGACGCGGCACAGGCCTTGGCGGCTCCCCAAGCAACTTTGATGACGACCATCGCGTCAGGTATTTTCGCCCACAACCTTGAATGGGCGTACATCTTCACCGGTATCGCGATCGGCGCGGTGTTGATCGTCGTCGATTTGGTGTTGAAAAAATCGTCCGGCGGCAAACGCGCACTGCCTGTCCTCGCAGTCGGCATGGGCATCTACCTGCCGCCGTCCGTCACTATGCCTATCGTGATCGGCGCAGTGTTGGCGGCGGTGTTGAAACACATCATCGGCAAGCAAGCGGAAAATCGTGAAGGTCGTCTGAAAAACGCCGAACGCATCGGAACCTTGTTCTCCGCCGGTTTGATTGTCGGCGAAAGCCTGGTCGGCGTAGTGATGGCATTCATTATCGTCTTCTCCGTAACCAACGGCGGCTCCGACGCCCCGCTTGCGCTGGGTCTGGAAAACTGGGAAACCACCGCATCCTGGCTGGGACTAGCATTCTTCATCACAGGCATGGTGTTCTTCGCCCAACGCGTGTTGAAAGCAGGACGCGTCAAGTAAGTTGGGTTTGAAAATAAAGAGGTCGTCTGAAAACTTAGGATTCAGGTTTTCAGACGACCTTGTTTTTATCTGCGGTCTTCACCCTCTCTCGTTTGGCGGGAGAGGGTGGCTCTATGGGTTAAACGAATTTGATTTTACCCAAAGCCATAGAACCACCCCCATCCTAACCTTCCCCCGCCGGACGGGGGATGGGACAGGTTGCCGTTGCAGTAAACCGTAGCGTGGGCTTTGCCCGCGAAATCTGCCATTTAACCATCTAAATTGGGCGGTATCCGTACATTCATATCGTGGGCAAAGCCCACGCTACGGGTTCGGTTTGCTCCAAGTATGCATCGATTCAATAAGAAGGTCGTCTGAAAACTCGACTTTCAAGTTTTCAGACGACCTCTTTTTAACCTGTAACCTACCCCCTCTCCCGTACGGCGGGAGAGGGCTGGGGAGAGGGTGGCTCTGCGGGCTACACGAATTTGATTTTACCTAAATCCACAAAGCCACCTCCATCCTAACCTTCCCCCGCCGGACGGGGGATGGAACAGATTGCCGTTGCAGCAATCCGTATCGTGGGCTTTGCCCACGATATGAGTGAAAACGTGATCATCCAATTCAGATTGTCAGAAGATAGATTTCGTGGGCAAAGCCCACGCTACAAACTGGCGTGGATTAAATAAAAGGTCGTCTGAAAACTCGACTTTCAAGTTTTCAGACGACCTCGTTTTTATCTACAACTTACCCCCTCTCCCGTCCGGCGGGAGAGGGCTGGGGAGAGGGTGGCTCTGCGAGCTACACGAATTTGATTTTACCTAAATCCACAAAGCTACCCCCATCCCAACCTTCCCCCGCTGGACGGGGAAGGGACAAGTTGCCGTTGCATTAAACCGTAGCGTGGGCTTTGCCCACGAGATGAATACACGGAAACAGATAACTGATTCAGATTATTAAACGGCAGATTTCGCGGACAAAGCCCACGCTACGGGTTCGGTTTGCTCCGAGCATGTATCGATTCAATTCAATAAAAGGTCGTCTGAAAACCCAAACTTCAAGTTTTCAGACGACCTTTCGTACCATAACAAGATAGTCGGCTTATGCTACTGAATTTTGATGAATCAGGCAGCCCATGTACAGATTGCCGTCTTTCTGCCAGCCGAACAATTGGTTTTGCTGGTCGCTGTTTTCAGCCATCAAGCCCAAAGTCAGCCAGTGGCTTTCTCGCGGAAGTTGACCTGTATAGGGTTCGGGCGTGTGTATCAGGGGTAGGTCGAAATTATCGTTCCAGCTGACGCCTGCTTGGCGAAGTTTGCCGACGTATTGCTGCGTATCTTTAGGAGGCGCGGTAAACCAGGCGGCATGGACGGTGCGGTTTTTCAAAGCGTAATCGGCGTAATGTCCGAACGCTTTGTTTTGTGCCGTTTCATCGGACAGGGAGATGGCAATCGGGCGCTGCAAAACGGCTTTGACGGGCAATTTATTCTGTTTGGCGGCATAAGGCGAGGCAAACACCAGCCAAGTTGCGTTTTCCGTAAACTCGGCATCTGAAGCGTCTTCGTTCAGCCATGCCGAAAAAATCACATGGATGCCTTCAAACTGGCGGTTTTCCACCCAATCGCCCATCAAACTTTCGCCATCGGACAACGGCTTGATGGTCGCGCGGACACCCGCCATTTCGGCGATTTCTTCAAATTTTTGCTGCCAGTTCAAATACGCTTCTTCATCCGGCGCATCGATGTGCAGGGTCACAGGTTGCCGATACTCCGCCAATTCGCTTAATTTTTGGTAAAAATGTTCGGCGACGTAAGGATAGCCGCTGCGCCACAGGTCCTCGTCTTCGTCACGCGGAAACAGAAACAGGTCGGCATTTCGTCCACCCGACGCTTGGGTAATGACGTCCGGCAGCGATAAGGGTTCGGGCAGGATGGTATGCGAATCGACCAACACAATGCTTCTCTGCGCCCAATCCGTCCATTTTTTGCGGATATTCGATTTTTCGGTTTCCCAAGCATCTGCCGCCGCGCTGCGGTTCATCGACAAGATAAAGCGGTACAGCAAAGCCGCGCCCCAAACGCCAACAGGTATCAACAGATAAAACGGGCTGATTTTCAGCCACAACACAACAATCAACGCCGCAATGAAAAGCAAAGCCAATACCGTCAGCCATACCCAAGGGGTATTCCACTTGCTGTTTTTGCGGGCGACGATGGTATCGGGGATATCAGGAATAGACCAGTACATAATCTTCAGATATTGATTTGAAATAAATGGAATGAGTATAACAGCAAAAAAGCCAAATGTTTTTTCAAACTTGATTTCAGGTATCTTTTTCCCACCAAACGGATTGACCGAAAACCCCTGTCCGATGTTTTTCAGACGACCTTTTGAGCCGGATAGAAAAAAACACCGACATCGCGTAAAATATGCGCAAATTTTGTGATTCAATCAGGTCGTCTGAAACAGATTGCGCCTGATTTATTTTTCCGGAAAACACCATGAGCGAACAAAACAATCCGCAAACCGAGCCGCAGTTGGACGAAAACCAAATCATCGCCCTGCGCCGCG